>CAYFPW010000072.1:0-7700 GCA_964345055.1 uncultured Steroidobacteraceae bacterium
CGACCTCATCGCGCATTTTAAGCACAGCGGCTTGATAAACCATGTTTCCGGTGGCGCCAGCCACTGACGCTAGCGCTTCGACCAGCGGCACCCCCGCTGAAAACAGCGTTGCGAGCGTGCCCGCAAACCGCGCGATGGCTGCCTTCGCCAAAATCGGTCCGATCACCGGTGCCCTGAGCACGATACGGTCCAGGAGCTGACGCAGGCGCCTCGAGCGATTCTTGCAGTGCACGAGCGTATAGCTGCCGCTGACGGTGAACAGTGCCAGTATCCAGCCCTGCCTCTGCACGAAGCGGGAGAGGTCGATGATCTGACGTGTGAAAACCGGCAGATCGGCGCCCAGCCCGCTGAAGAGTTCTTCGAACTGCGGGATCACGAAGATCAGCAGGAGGGTGGACACGACGAGCGCCACCACCAGCACTGCGGCGGGATAAAACAGCGCCTTGCGGACTTTCTTCCGGATGGCCTCGATCTTTTCTCTGTGGGTGGCGAGTTTATCGAGCAGTGTGTCGAGTGCGCCGGCCTGTTCGCCGGCCTTGACGAGGCTCACGGCCAGCTCGTCGAAATGCTGCGGGTGCCGGGCAATGGCCTCATGCAGCGCACTGCCGGACTCGACGTCTGCTTTGAGCTCACCGATCAGCGTCTGAAGTGCGGTTGTTCTGCGGCCCGCGCCGATGATCTCCAGACCCTGTACCAGCGGGATGCCAGCGGCCAGCAGGGTGGCCAGCTGCCGGCAGAAGATCGCGATGTCGCCGGATCGAATTCCGCTGTGTATGTTCCGGCCGCGTTCTCTCCCCATGCGGGTCGCTGCAATACCGCGGCGTCTCAGTTCAGTGCGGAGTGCTGATTCGCTGCGAGCGTGGGATCGGCCAGAGACCGGCTGGCCCTTTCTATTCACGCCTTCCCAGCGGAAGGCCGTGTCGCGTGAGGGCGGAAGTGTTGGGGCGCTCGTCTGGGCCATGCGCCTAATCGATGGTCACGCTGTTGATTTCAGAGAGGCTGGTCAGTCCGGCTTTGACCTTCTCAAGGCCCGCACGGCGCAGATCCCAGACGCCTTCGAGACGTGCCTGTGCCGCGATGTCTAGCGCATGGCCGCCCGACATGATGATCCGGCCGATCGCTGCGGTGACCGGCATCACCTGGTAGATGCCTACGCGACCCTTGTAGCCTTCGAGGCAGTGAGCGCAGCCCTGAGGGCCATGGATTCGTAGGGCTGGCAGATCAGCCGCTTCGAAACCTTCCCGGAGCAACGCATCGGTGGGCACCGCCAGCGGCTGCTTGCATGCCGTGCACAGGCGTCGGGCCAGGCGTTGCGCGATGATCAGGCTGACCGAGGTGGCGATCGCAAAAGGCTTGACCCCCATGTCGATCAGTCGTGTCAGGGTCTGCGGGGCGTCGTTGGTGTGCAGTGTCGAGAGCACCAGATGTCCGGTCTCGGCGGCCTTCATGGCGATCTCGGCAGTCTCCAGATCACGGATCTCGCCCACCATCACCACATCGGGATCCTGGCGCAGGAAGGCGCGCAGTGCGGCGGCGAATGTGAGGCCGACACGATTATTGACACTGACCTGGTTGACGCCCGGCAGGTTGATCTCCACCGGATCCTCGACCGTCGAGATGTTGCTGTCGATTGTATTGAGGATGCCCAGGCCGGTGTACAGCGACACCGTCTTGCCACTGCCCGTTGGACCGGTGACCAGGATCATGCCCTGCGGGCGGGCCAGATGCCTCAGGTAGATCGCCTTCTGGTGCGGTTCATATCCCAGCGCGTCAATGCCGAGCTGGGCCACGGATGGGTCGAGGATGCGCAGTACGATTTTCTCGCCGAACAGCATCGGGCAGCTGCTGACGCGTAGGTCGATGGCACTCGTGCCGGAGAGGCGCATCTTCATGCGACCATCCTGTGGCACCCGGCGCTCGGCAATGTCCAGACGCGCGAGCACCTTCAGACGTGCGGAAATCCTGCTGGCCAGCGCGACCGGCGGTCGTGCGACTTCGCGCAGTACGCCATCGATGCGCAGTCGCACGCGATAGCGCTGCTCGAAGGGTTCGAAGTGAATGTCAGACGCGCCGCGGCGGATCGCAATTTGCAGAACGTTGTTGACGAAGCGGACGACTGGCGCGTCCTGCGGATCATCGCGCCGCACTTCACCAGTGGCGCTCGCCTCTGCACTGGCTGACTCCTCGGCCTCTGACGCCATGCGGCTTTCCTCGCCGATGAGTTCAGCCAACGTGTTATCAGTGGCTTCAAGGATTCTGTCGAGCCTTGCCTGCAGCTTGTCGTCTTCGACGATGATCAGCTCGACGAAAAGGCCGGTCTGGAACTTGATCTCGTCGATGCCGTGTTGAACCGTCGGGTCGTTGATGCCAATGAATAGGTGTTTGCCGCGCCTGAACAGCGGCAGCACGCGGTGCTTGGCAAGCAGCTTGGTGGGCACCAGGCGAACGGTCTCGGGATCGATCGCCAGCGCATCGAGATCCATGAACGGCAGCCCGAATTCCATGGCCGCCGCACTGGCAGCCTGGCCTGCGCGGGTACTGGGGTGCTGCTCCGCCACGCCCGTTTCAGCCGCGGCACTCAGACGGACGATACTTCTGTGGGACCGTGCCGCCGCCATCAGTGGACGAGAACGCAGTGGCGCCACCGGTGCTGATGGCGTTGGGCATGCTCTTGCTGCCGCATTGCCAGGAGATGTCGCCGTTGCTGCTGGTTCCGGCAGTCAGCAGCAGGGTCTTGCCCTGGATTCCTGCTGCGGCCGGCGCAGCGGCGCGGAAGGTGACCGTGATCTGATTGCTCGCCACCGCAACCGAGTCCACGTACTTGCCCTTGATGTCACCTGAGCTGCCGAGCCCCGCGGTGATGTTGTCGGCGGGCCACGTGCCGCTGCTGTTGTAGCTCTCGACGATCGCGGTTTTAGCTACTCCCGCCAGATTGAGTGCTTCGCTGACCTGCGCCCGAGTCGTGAAGTCGGAGTAGGCCGGTATGGCTAGCAGTGCCAGCGTGCCGACGATGGCCACAACGATCATCAGTTCTATCAGCGTAAAGCCTGCTTGTGCGGATTTCATGTGCCCGGCTCCCTCGGTGTGTGGTGGTTGCGCTGTGATGGCAGCGGTGCCGTTACCGTAGTGCGCGCCAGTGGGGCGGGCCAATCGCTGTTCCTGCTCCGTTTTTGTCAAAAATCCACGGCGTCGCGCGGCTCTCAACATCCGAGAGGGGTATTTCCCGGGCCGGACCGCCCCGGTTCGGTGCGCGACGGGCGAGGGGGTGTCAAAAATGTAGCGCCGGGCGCCTGATTCCGCGACAATTGTCGGCTCGGACAATAGCCAAGTGAGTACTGGATGAATCTTCACGAATATCAAGCCAAGCAGGTGCTGGCCAGCTACGGTGTCCCGGTTCCGAAAGGAATTGTTGCCAACAGCGGTGCGGAGGCTGAAGCCGCCGCGAAGTCGCTGGGCGGCAGCATCTGGGTAGTCAAGGCTCAGGTGCACGCAGGCGGTCGCGGTAAGGCCGGCGGCGTCAAGCTGGCGCGCGACGGCGCAGCAGTGCGCGCAGCGGCTGAAGGCATGCTGGGTCAGCGTTTGGTCACCAAGCAGACGGGTGCCGGCGGCCTGCCCATCGAGAAGGTTTACGTCGAGACCGGTTCGGCCATCGCACGCGAGCTCTATCTCAGCCTCACTCTGAACCGCGAGCGTGGTCGCATTGCGGTGGTGGCCTCCACCGAAGGTGGCATGGACATCGAGACCGTGGCCGAAGAGACGCCCGAGAAGATCCTCTCGGTGCTCGTGCATCCGGCGACCGGCCTGCAGTCTTACCAGTGCCGTCAGCTCGGCTTCGCGCTCGGTCTGAATGACGCGCAGCGCAAGCAGTTTGAATCCATCCTGCGCGCCCTTTACCAGCTGTACATGGACAAGGACGCGAGCCTGATCGAGATCAATCCGCTGATCGTCACCGGTGAGGGCAACCTCGTCGCGCTGGACTGCAAGCTGGATATCGAGGCCAACGCGATGTTCCGTCAGAAGGACATGGCGGCCTACCGTGATCGTGGCCAGGAAGATCCGGCCGAGCTGCGTGCCAGCGACAATGATCTCAACTACGTTTCGCTCGATGGCAACATCGCCTGCATGGTGAACGGCGCGGGCCTCGCCATGGCGACGATGGACGTTATCAAGCTGCACGGCGGACAGCCGGCAAACTTCCTCGACGTCGGTGGCGGTGTCACCGTCGAGCGCGGTATCGCCGCGTTCGACCTGATTCTCTCCAACCCGAGCGTCAAGGCCATCCTCGTCAATGTGTTCGGCGGCATCGTCCGTTGCGACACTGTGGCGCAGGCAGTCATCACGGCGTTCCAGAAGGTGGGCGTCAAGGTGCCGGTGGTGGTTCGTCTCGAAGGAACGAACGCCGAGCAGGCGCGGAAGATGCTCAAGGACAGTGGTCTGGCCCTGATTCCTGCCGAAGGCCTGACCGACGCCGCGAAGAAAGTCGTGGCCGCCGCCGCTGCCAAGTAAGAGCTAAACGGACAACACAATCATGAGCATTCTGGTCAACAAACGAACCAAGCTGATCTGCCAGGGTTTCACTGGCAAGCAGGGTACTTTCCACTCCGAGCAGTGCATCGCTTACGGTACGCAGCTCGTGGCCGGCGTCACGCCGGGCCATGGCGGCAAGCAGCACCTGGGCCGTCCGGTGTTCAACACCGTGCGCGAAGCAGTCAAGGAAACCGGCGCCACCGCCAGCATGATCTACGTGCCGGCGCCCTTCGCCGCCGACGCCATCCTCGAAGCGGCTGACGCCGGCCTCGAGCTGGTGGTCTGCATCACCGAAGGCGTGCCCGTCAATGACATGGTGCGCGTCAAGACGGCGCTGGCCGGCAGCGGCACGCGCCTCATCGGCCCGAACTGCCCCGGCATCATCACGCCGGGCGAATGCAAGATCGGCATCATGCCGGGCTTCATCCACAAGAAGGGTTGCATCGGTGTCGTGTCGCGTTCCGGCACACTAACCTATGAAACCGTGTTCCAGACCACCAACAACGGCCTGGGGCAGAGCACCTGCGTCGGCATCGGTGGTGATCCGGTGCGTGGCATGAACTTCATCGACGTGATCGAGCTCTTCGAGCGCGATCCGCAGACCGAAGGCATCATCATGGTCGGCGAAATCGGTGGCAGCGACGAAGAAGCTGCGGCCGAGCACATCCGCAAGTTCGTCACCAAGCCTGTCGTCGCCTACATCGCTGGTGTCACGGCGCCTCCGGGCAAGCGCATGGGTCATGCCGGCGCGGTCATCGCGGGCGGCAAGGGCACGGCAGCTGACAAGTACCGTGCGCTGGAAGCGGCGGGCGTACGTACCGTTCGTTCGCCGGCTGAACTCGGTGGCGCGATGCTGGATCTGCTCACCAAGCGTCGTGGCTCGTCCAAGGGCAAGCCGGCTGGCGCCAAGCCGGTGGCCAAGGCTGCGCCGAAGTCGAAGAAGTCTTCGGGCGCCAAGAGCAAGGCCAAGGTCAAGGTCAAGGTGCAGGCCAAGAGCAAGAGCTCGGCAAAGAAGCGCCCGGCGCCGGTGAAGAAGTCCGCTTCCAAGTCGCGCACGGCGGCCCGGAAGCCGACGCGCACTGCGAAGAAGTCGCGCCGCTGAGCGGCGGCGCGGCGTTCGCGGCGACGCGGGGCAGTCTCCTTTGAGCCAGTCCGCGCAACTGCACGTCGCGCTCGCACAGCTGGATCTGCTGGTCGGTGACGTGGGCGGCAATGCCGCCCGCGTCGTTTCCGAGGCGCGCCGTGCGCGCGATGAGCTGCACGCCGACCTCGCAGTTTTTCCCGAACTCACCCTGTCGGGCTATCCGCCCGAAGATCTCCTGTTCCATCGCGGTCTGCGCACGCAGATCGAACAGGCGCTGGCTGAGGTCGCTGCGGCCAGCCAGGGCATCGCCCTGTATGTCGGTTATCCCGAATACGACGGCGACCATATCTACAACACGGCCGCGTTCTTCCATGACGGTCGGCTGTTGGCCAAGCATCGCAAGCAGTGCCTGCCGAACTATCGTGTCTTCGACGAGAAACGCTACTTCCGCAGCGGCACTGAAGCGACCGTGGTCGAGTACCGCGGCTTCCGCCTCGGTCTGCTGATCTGCGAAGACGCGTGGGAACCGGAGCCAGCGCGTGCAGCGCGTGCAGCGGGTGCCGAACTGCTGCTGGTCTGTAATGCCTCACCCTTCGAACTGCACAAGCAGCGCGAACGTGAGCGGGTCATGGCGGCGCGTGTGCTCGATGTGGGTCTTCCCGCAGCCTACGTGAATCTAGTCGGTGGCCAGGATGAGCTGGTCTTCGACGGCAACTCTTTCGTCATGGACGCGCGTGGCGAGGTCGTGATGCGTACCCCTTCGCACCGCGAGGGCACCTGGCTAGCGCACTTCACGCGCGAGTCCGGCCGCGTCGAGCCGCTGCGCGGCGATGTGGCCGCCGAGCTGGCCGATGTGGCCAGCGTGTATCAGACGCTGGTGCTTGGTGTTCGTGACTATGTCAGCAAGCACCGTTTTCCCGGTGTGGTCATTGGTCTGTCCGGCGGCGTCGATTCGGCGCTCACGCTGGCTATTGCGGTGGATGCCCTGGGTGCCGAGCGTGTGCAGGCTGTGATGATGCCGTCGCGCTACACCTCGGATATGAGCCGTGAGGATGCCGCCGAGCAGGCGCGATTATTGGGCGTGAGTTACAGCTCCATTTCCATCGAGGGCATGTTCGAGGCTACGCTGGCGGCGCTGAAGGACGAGTTCACCGGCCGCGCCCCGGATGCCACTGAGGAAAACATGCAGGCGCGTTGCCGCGGTCTGCTGCTCATGGCGATCTCCAACAAGACCGGGCGTATGTTGCTCACCACCGGCAACAAGAGTGAGATGGCTGTGGGCTACGCGACGTTGTACGGCGACATGGCCGGCGGCTTCGCACCGATCAAGGACTGCAACAAGCAGCTGGTTTATCGGCTCGCGAACTACCGCAACAGTCTTGCGCCAGTGATTCCGGCGCGTGTCATCGAACGGGCACCGTCGGCGGAGTTGCGTCCAGACCAGAAGGATACGGATTCGCTGCCTCCCTATGAGGTGCTGGATCCCATCCTTGAGGCATTCATCGAAGAAGATCTGTCAGTGGATGAGATCGTAGCGCGTGGCTTTGACCGCAACACCGTGACGCGCGTGCTGAACATGGTGCAGCGGAACGAGTACAAGCGCCGCCAGGCGCCGCCAGGCGTGCGAGTGAGCCGTCGCGCATTCGGTCGCGACTGGCGCTACCCGATTACCAGCGGATACCGACGCTGAGCCCAGCGGGTGCCCGTGCGGCGACCCGGAGCAACTACCAGAAGCCTTACTGGAAGAAGCCTTACTGGCGCGCGGAGGACGCGCCCCAGAAGTGCCACCAGTCGCGCTTGGAGACGACAGCTTTGGCCTCCGGGTAGTTGGCCACATAGACCTTTTCGACACGGGCCTTGAGGTCCGTGAGGCCCAGGTGATCATAGGCGTCGATCAATACTTCCAGCGCTTCGCGTACAGCGGGGGCTCCGTCGTACTGCTCGATGGCTCGCTGCGAGCGTTGCGCAGCGGCGAGGTAAGCACCGCGCCGCATGTAATAGCGCGCGACATTGATCTCGAATTCCGCCAGCCGATTGCGCAGGTAGATCATGCGTCGCTGCGCATCGTGGGCGTATTCGCTCTTCGGGT
>CAYFPW010000073.1:0-7669 GCA_964345055.1 uncultured Steroidobacteraceae bacterium
GCACTGCGCAGTGCCGCCCAGCAGGATTCCACCAACACTTCCTGGCAGTCGCAATATTTCGCTTTCGGCTTCGATGCGGCACAGCTTGCGCTGGGCATCGCAGTGGCTGGACGCGACACCGCGCGCGTGCGCGTGACCGGCCTCACCGGGAAACTGTCGCTGGACTCCGCAGGGCGCGTGCGCCGCGAACAGACCTGGGCACGCATGCGCGACGGTGAGGCGCAGTTGCTGACAAATTCCGCGCGCAACTAAGGCGCGCTGACTGCGCTGCCCATGGATCGCCAGCAGCTGGGTCGCGACACGGAATCACGTGGCGCGACGCTGCTGGAGGCTGCGGGCCTGCAGATACTCAAGCGCAACTATCACTGCCGCGGCGGGGAACTGGACATCGTCGCCAGTGACGGGCAGGTCCTGATCGTGGTTGAGGTGCGACTGCGCTCGAGCCAGCGTTACGGTGGCGCGGCGGCGAGCATCACCTGGCGCAAGCGCCAGCGCATCGTTCGCGCCACGCGTCATCTGCTGGCGTCACACCCGGATCTGGCCCGCCTGCCGGTGCGATTCGACGCGCTGGTGGCTAGTGACACCCGTGCGCCACTGGAATGGATCCGCAACGCGTTCGACGCCGCTTGAGAGGGAATGACCGCCGTTACTTGCGCGGCGCCAGGATTGCGTCGAGCAAGGCCGGCGTTTCGGGGATGCGTTCCAGCTTCGGGTAACGCAGACCCTGGTGATAATCGATGCGCACCGTGCGGAACTGGTCCTTGTCTTTCACCAGCAGTTCAATGGGCGTCGTCTTGCCTTGGGCCAGGCGGATGGCTTCTTTGAGACCATCGGCACTGTAGCTCTCCCCGTCGACGGCGATGAGCTGAGTGCCCTCGGCGAGTCCGGCGCGGAACGCCGGGCTGTCCCACAACACCTCGCTGAGCGTTCCCTCGCGACTGATGATCATGCCAAGCGAGAAACTCAGGTCGGTGGTCTTGCCGCGCGTCTCCAGCGCCCGAAAATACTCGCCAGCGGTATCGGTGTAGACCAGGCGGTAGCCACCCCGTGCCAGTCCGTCGAGGGGTGCGCCGGAGGCGCGGCCCGTGAGACGCTCACGCAGGAGTCCGGCCCAATCGAAGGGCTGCACGGCGTTGAGCGTTTTCACAACGTCGTCGAAGTTGTAGGTGACCGGCACGAAGCTGCCATCGCCGATTCCGAAGAAACGCTGGGCGAAGTCATCCAGTGAGCGTTGGCCACCGGACATCTCGCGGATGCGTGTATCGATGTCCAGCCACACCAGCTGACCTTCACGATAGTAGTCCTCGCTGCGCTGCCAGCTGAGCCACGACAGCGGTCGACGCTGCGCGATAATGGGGTCGTTGGTGGTGTCCTCGAGCGGACGCCAGCTGCGTCCCACGCGCAGGTCGTAGATGGCGGCCAGCTGTGCCAGCGCCTCGAGCGCCTGCGGCGCGCTCAGCATCCCGGAGCGGGCGCTCAGCACATGGCCCCAATACTGGGTCTGGCCTTCATAGACCCAGAGGAGACTGTTGCGCATCGGCACATTGAAAGTGGGTGTCCACAGATCCGCCGGACGCCGGAATTTGCCATTCCAACTGTGTACGAATTCGTGTGCCAACACTTCCTTGCTGGCCAGAAGCTTGTCCCAGTCCAGGAACAGGCGCGCATCGGTGCTGATTTCCGTGGACTGATGATGCTCCAGACCAATGCCGCCGAGCCGCGCGGAGAGCGAGAGCAGGAAGTCATAGTGGCTGTAGTGCCGCGCGCCGAACAGACTCACCGCCTGCTGCACCAGAGACTGCTGTGCGGCCAGCGCCTTGCTGCTCAGCTCCAGCTGCTCAGGCCGATCGGCGAACACATCGAGACTGACGCGCGGCGCATTGCCGGTCTCGAGTTCGAAGCGACGGAAGTACGGACCGGCAACAAGCGGCGCATCGACCAGCGTGTCCAGATCGACGGCGCGGAAAGTCGTGACGCCCTCGCGGGTCGAGGCCACGTCGAGGGCCGTGGCCAGCGAATAACCGGCCGCCAGCTTGATGCTCGGCTCGATGCGGATTTGCCGCGCATGATGGCCGGCCGGATACAGCATTGCCGTGTTCCATTGCACTCGCAGCAGACCCGGGACCATCAAGACGCGCCCTTCACGCACCGAGGCCGGCGAGAGAAACTGCAGATCGATGTCCAGCGCGCGGACGCCAGGGGGCACCTGCACATGAAAGGCATAGACATCCAGCGGGTCACGCTGCCAGGCCAGCGCCTGGCCAGCCGCGCTGATGCGCAGCCCCGCCAGCTTGTCGATGGGTCCGGTGGGCGAATGCGTACCCGGCAGCCACTGCGGATAAAGCAGCGTGAGCGGCCCGGGTCCCGCCACCGGCAGGACCTCGTGGGCATTGAGGATGGCGTGTTCGACGTCAGTGGCATCCACGGCCAGCGTGATGACACCCGCATAGGGCACGTCGCGTGGCGGTGGAATCAACTCTGATCGCGAACCCTGCGGTGCAGAGGCGGCCTGCACAGCGGCCATACCGACCAGAGCGACGAGCAGCGCTACCGAGCGCACTACCGTAATCATTATCGGGTGCTCACGGCAGGTCTTCTTCATGTTTTTACTTTACCACCGTGAGTCGCGGACGGCGTGGCTTACGGCCGGCATCGGGCTTTTCGGCCGGCGCGACAGGATCGGTGGCCGGCGGCTCGGTCGTGGGCGGCGAACCCTCGGGCTCGACTTCGTCGAAGACCATGCCCTCGCCCGTCTCCCGCGCATAGATACCCAGCACGGCGTTCACCGGTACGGCTACATGGTGGACCACGCCGCCGAAGCGTGCGTCGAATGAGATCTGCTGATTGGTCAGTGCCAGGTGCTGTGTGGCTGTCATGGACACATTGAGCACGATGCGATTGTCTTTGATGTACGCCACGGGCACCTGTACGCCTTTGCACTCCGTGTCGACGATCACATGCGGGGTATAGCCGCAGTCGAGCATCCACTCATGCATGGCACGCAGCAGGTAAGGTCTTCTGGACACCTGACCAGCCGGCGTGGAGGCGGAGTCGCTCAACCCTTGGCCATGGCGACTTCGGCCGCCGACAGACTGGCGCGGAACGAGGGACGCAGCTGCATGTTCGCAGCATAGCGGGAGATGGGCCGCGCCGTTGACGGCAGCTGAATGCCGTAGCGCTTAAGTCGCCACAACACCGGCATGATGGTGGCATCGACCAACGAGAATTCGTCACTCAGGAAGAACGGCTTGATCTTGAACAGATCGGTTGAATCCGTGATGCGCTCCAGCAGCTGCGCAGCGAACGCCGAGCGCTTCTTGGCGTCGGCAGTGGCTTCAATGACGTCACCCAGCTCATACCACTCCCTCTCCATGCGATGCATGGCGACGCGAAACTGGGCACGAGTGGTGGGATCGACGGGCATCAGTGGAGGATGCGGGAATCGCTCATCGAGGTAATCGATGATGATGCGCGCGTCGGTCAGCACCAGATCGCGGTCCACCAGAGTGGGCAGCGTGTTGTCAGGGTTAGCCTCGCGCAGTGCTGGCGGAGACGCCCCCGGCTCGACATTGATGACCTCGATCTCAACACCCTTCTCGGCCGCGATGATCCGCGTACGATGGCTCTGCAAACCCGTGGGCGCTGAGAACAGGGTCATCATGGCGCGTCAGTGGATATCCTTCCAGTACTCCTTCTTCAGGAGCCAGGCCAGCCAGGTGAGCACCAGCAGGAACAGCACCACCCAGACGCCAATGCTGCGGCGCTCGACCTGCGACGGATCACCCGCGTAGTCGAGGAAATTGACGGTGTCACGCACGAACTCATCGAACTCCTTCGGCGTCAGTCGGCCCGGGGTCGTGAGCTCGAAGTGCGAGAACTCTTTTTCGGTGACAGTCTTGCCATCGACCACGCGCTCGACATTGCGGTACACCGCCTGCTGCACGCCGCCGAGATCAGAGAGCACTGCCGGCATGGCCACATTTTCCAGCTGCAGGTTGTTGGTCTGCGTCGGACGCGACGGGTCGGTGTAGAAGGTCTTGAGGAAACGGTAGATATAGTCCACGCCACGGGCGCGCGCCATCAGAGACAGGTCTGGCGGTTCCTTGCCGAACCAGGTCGCACCGTCCGCGGCACGGAGTGAGGTGGTGATGTAGTCGTTCACCGATGCTTCGATGGGCATCAGGTTCTTCTGGAGCATGTCTTCAGGAATCTGCAGATCATGGGCCATGCGCGAGTACCGCAGGTACTTGAGCGAATGGCAGCTCACGCAGTAGTTCATGAAGTTGCGGGCGCCACGCTGCAACGAGTTGATGCTGTCGACCTTGTTATTGGCACGCCAGCTCTTCCAGTCCAGCGATTCGGCCTCGGCCGCCTTGGCGGGTGCTTCAGCACCCTCAGCCGCAGCTGCAACACTGGCGGCGCCGGCCAAGGCCAGCCAGGAAACGGACAGGAATGCAGCAACCTTATTCATGGAACGTCACTCTCTGCGGCACGCGCGTAGTCTTTTCTTTGCCGCTGTAGAACGGCAGCGTCACGAAGAACAGGAAGTACCCGGCCATGCAGATGCGCGCCAGCGTCACATAGGGCTCTTCGGCCTTCTGCAGGCCGAGGTACATCAGACCGCAGAAAGAAACGGTGAAGATCGAGAAGAAGAACTTGTACAACCCGCTGCGGTAGCGGATCGACTTGACCGGCGAGCGGTCCAGCCAGGGCAGGAAGAAGAACGCCAGAATGGCGAGCAACATTGCCAGTGCGCCGAGGCGCTGATTGGGGATCGAGCGCAGGATCGCGTAGTACGGTGTGAAGTACCACGACGGCGTGATGTCTTCAGGCGTAGACACCGGATTGGCCGGTTCGAAGTTGGCCGCCTCGAGGAACAGACCGTTGAACGTCGGGACGAAGAACACCACGGTGCAGAAGGCGAGCAGGAAGGTACCCACGCCCACCAGATCCTTGACCGTGTAGTACGGATGGAACGGAATGCCATCGATCGGCTTGCCGTCCGGGCCCTTGTTGGCCTTGATTTCGATGCCATCCGGATTGTTGGAACCGACCTGACGCAGCGCCACCAAGTGCAGTGCAACCAGCAGGATGATGGCCAGCGGCACCGCCGCGACGTGCAACGCAAAGAAGCGGTTCAGCGTCGAGTCGGCAATGGCGTAGTCGCCACGGATCCATTCCACCAGTCCGCCACCCACCACTGGGATGGTGCTGAAGAGGTTGATGATCACCTGCGCGCCCCAGTAGGACATGTTGCCCCAAGGCAGCACGTAACCCATGAAGGCTTCAGCCATCAGCGCCAGATAGACGAGCATGCCGAACAGCCACAGCAGCTCGCGCGGCGACTTGTAGGAGCCGTACATCAGGCCGCGGTACATGTGCAGATAGACGACCACAAAGAAGGCCGACGCGCCGGTGGAGTGGATGTAGCGCACCAGCCAGCCGTAGTCGACTTCGCGCATGATGTATTCGACTGAGTCGAATGCCGTGGCATCGCCGACCTTGTAGAACATGGTCAGGAAGATGCCGGACAGCAGCTGGATGACCAGCACCAGCAGCGAGAGTGCGCCGAAGAAGTACCAAATGTTGAAATTCTTCGGGGCGTAGTAATCGAGCAACTGTGAACGGACGAACTGATCGACCGGTAGACGCTTGTTGATCCAGCCCATGAGGCCGGGCTTGCTTTCCTGTCCCGTCGTGGCCATTACGCAGCTCCAGTCGTGGCGGCGCCGTCCTCGCCCACGGTCAGCAGATTGCCGTCCACGTGGTAAGGGGGAATGCGCAGGTTCAGCGAGGCCGGCGAGCCGTTGAACACGCGGCCGGCGAGATCGAAGCGGGAGCCATGGCAGGGGCAATAGAAGCCACCCGGCCAGTCGGTGCCCA
This sequence comes from uncultured Steroidobacteraceae bacterium, assembly GCA_964345055.1. GTDB lineage: Bacteria > Pseudomonadota > Gammaproteobacteria > Steroidobacterales > Steroidobacteraceae > FEN-1191. The sequence continues at coordinate 5,884 of CAYFPW010000073.1, forward strand.
GCGTGGCATCACCCGGCTCGAAGCGCTGCTTAGGCAGGCAGCCCAGGTGAGTGCAGGTACCGATCAGGACGAGCAGATCGTCACGCACGGAGCGCGTGCCGTTCTTGGCGTAATCCGGCTGCTGCGACTCGGCAGACTGCGGATCCTTGAGCCGGGAATCGTGCTCGGCGAGCTTGGCGGTGACGTCCTTGGGACGGTTCACGATGTAAACGGGCTGCTTGCGCCAGACGATAGTGGCCATCTGACCGGGCTGCAGCTTGCTCAGGTCGAACTTGGCCGGAGCACCGGCCGCACGCACCCGCTCCGAAGGCGCCCAGGTGGAGAGAAAAGGCACGGCGGTGAAAACCGCCCCGGCGCCCGCCACGGCGCCCAGCGCCACGGTCAGGAACTTGCGACGGCTCAGGTCGTTATCCGCGTCTTCGGTCGTTGCACCGGCATTTGTCATCTGTCACCACTCCACCACCCCCTGCGGATGAAGAAACATCCGCCACACGGGGGCTGCGCTTGCTTTTTGGAAGGGGCGCATTATACACAACCCATTCGTGGGCTTGGCCAGTGTCGGCCGGGCATGGAGAGGCCAATTGCCGCAACTGGGTCGCAGTCTCGTATTCCTGGCCGGGGTCGTCGCCGGCGGGCTCGCACTCGCCTTCGTGGCCGTGCTGATTCGACCGGAGCTGCTGCCCGTTCTACGGAGCAGTGCCCCGATCGCCGCCAGTGCTGCGCCGGGCAGCCCCTCGGCAGCGCTGGCTCCACTGGCGACGTCGGGCGCAGCAACATCCTCCACATCCAGCGCACCGGTTGCGCAGCCTGTCATCGAGCGTCCAGCCCGGGGGTTTGTCAACGCCGTGCGGCGCGCCGCACCGGCCGTGGTCAACATCTACACCCGCCGCGTCATCAGCGAGCGCGTGCTGCCCTCGCCGCTTGAGCAATTCTTCGGGGATAGCTGGCCGCGCACGCAGCAGCGCGTGCAGAGTGCGCTCGGCTCCGGCGTGATCGTCGACGGTGCCGGCCACGTGATCACCAATCACCACGTGATCAAGGACGCCACACAGATCAATGTTCAACTCGCAGACGGACGTGTGACCGGCGCCACCATCGTCGGTCGCGATCCGGACACGGATCTGGCGGTGCTCTCGATCAAACTGCCCAACCTGCCGGTGATGCCGCTGGGACGCTCGGATCACAGTCAGGTCGGTGATGAAGTGCTCGCCATGGGCAATCCGCTGGGACTGCAGCAAACGGTTACCCACGGCATCATCAGCGCCACGGGACGCAGTCAGCTGGGCGTGGCCACCTTCGAGAACTTCATCCAGACCGATGCCGCCATCAATGAGGGCAACTCAGGCGGTGCACTGGTCAACCTGGAGGGCGAGCTGATCGGCATCAACACGGCCGTGATCGCCAAGAATCTGGACACCACAGGCGTCGAGGGCATCGGTTTCGCGATCCCAGTCAATCTGGTGCGCGGCGTCATGGCCGAGATTCTCGACCACGGGCGCGTGATTCGCGGCTGGGTGGGTGTGGTGCCTGAGGACATCGACGAGACGCAGGCCCAGCAGCTGGGCCTGCCGCGCGGTGGTGTCGTGGTCACAGGTCTGTATCGCAACAGTCCGGCAGTGAGCTGCGGCATTCAGCCCGGTGATGTATTCCTGAAAGTGGGCGGGCAGGATGTGCGCAATGCGCAGGATGCCCAGGCGCGCATGTCCGAGTACAAGCCCGGTTCCAGCATGCCGCTGCAGCTGCAGCGCGGGCAGAAGAAACTCGAACTCAAATGTCAGGTCATCGA
>CAYFPW010000074.1:0-7652 GCA_964345055.1 uncultured Steroidobacteraceae bacterium
GGATGGATGCACGTAAGACCACCTTCCCCCTGATGCTTGGCGCCCTCGGCGTCGTTTATGGCGACATCGGCACCAGCCCGCTGTACGCCTTCCGCGAGGCCGTGGCGGCGGCCGGTGGAAACGATCCCGCAACAGTGCTGGGACTGCTTTCTCTCCTGTTCTGGACACTGACCGCGCTGATCACCGTCAAATACGTAAGCATCATGCTCCGCGCAGACAATGCCGGTGAAGGCGGCATCCTCTCGCTGATGGCGCTCGCTCAGCAGCGACTTGGCCAGAGTGGCCGGTGGATACAGCGGATCATCGGCCTTGGCGTACTCGGCACCGCGCTGTTCTACTGCGATGCGCTGATCACTCCGGCAGTTTCCGTACTCAGCGCGGTGGAAGGCCTTGAAGATCTCGATCCGAATTTCACTAGCGCGGTCATTCCATTGACGGTTGCGATTCTGGTGCTGCTGTTTTCAATCCAGCGCAAAGGCACCGAAAGCGTAGCCCGCCTATTCGGACCCGTGATGCTCCTGTGGTTTGGAACGCTGGCTTTGATGGGCGTGGTTCAGATCATCCAGCACCCCTCGGTGCTCAGTGCCATCAATCCGATATTCGCCATAAAGCTTTTCATCGCGCATCCGAATTCGGCACTGGTGATCCTGGGCGCCATCTTCCTAACCGTCACCGGCGGCGAAGCGCTATACGCGGACATGGGTCATTTTGGCCGCACCCCCGTGCAGCTCGTATGGCTGGGGCTGGTGTGGCCGTCGCTCCTGCTCAACTACTTCGGCCAGGGCGCGCTGATGCTCAGCTCTCATGAGCCCGTCAGCAACCCCTTCTTTGCGCTGTCCCCGGCCGGTGCACTGCCGGCTCTGGTGCTGTTGGCAACGTTTGCCACCATCATTGCCTCACAGGCGACAATTTCTGGCGCCTTCTCCATCACTCGCCAGGCCATTCAGCTCGATCTACTGCCGCGTATGAAAGTCATCCAGACGTCTGCCAGCGCACATGGGCAGATCTACGTGCCGGCCACCAACATTCTCCTGCTGATCGCAGCCGTTGTATTTGTTTTGACATTCAAGTCATCCAGCGCCCTGACCTCGGCTTATGGTGCTGCAGTGGTCGGCACGGAATGCATCACCAGCATCTTGGGTGCAACTGTCGCCCGCACTGTCTGGAATTGGTCGGTAGCGCGAACCGCCATGGTATTCGGCAGCTTCATGGTCATTGAGACGGCTTTTGTGATTGGCAATGCCACCAAAATCCCCTCCGGTGGCTGGGTACCGCTGACGCTGGCAGCGGCGCTGTTTCTGGTGTTCCTCACCTGGCGCGACGGACGTCGACGACTGCGACGCGTACTACTGGCGCGAGCCGTACCCATCGCCAAGCTTGAGCAACTACTGGCCAACACGGTGCGCGTACCCGGCTCGGCAGTATTCCTGGTAAGCGATGCGAACTATGTACCCACCGCACTACTTCGCAATCTGGAACACAATCACGTCTGCCATGAACAGATCGTGATCCTGCAGGTAGAGATCGCGCGTCAGCCGCGCGTCGATTCGCTCGGTCGCACCAGCGTCAAATTGCTGGCGCCCGGCGTCTACGTGCTGCGCTCCCGCTTCGGCTTCATGGAGACGCCGGATGTCAGTGATGCACTGCGCAGCGCCGTACGACTGGGTCTGAACCTGGCAGGTCAGGAAACTTCGTTCTTCGTCGGCTGGCATCTGGTGCGTGCCGTACGACAGTCCGGCTGGGGATCACTGCAGCGCGCGCTGTTCGCAGCACTGCAACGACGCAGCACTCAGGCAGCCGACTACTTCAACATGCCAACACGTCGCGTGATCGTACTGGCCACAGAAGTCGAACTGCGCTGAGCGCCAAGGCCGCTCGCCTGAAAATCAGGCGTTGCGGTGCTTCTCAATCCCTTCCAGGATCATCTGGCGCGCCTTGTTGGCATCGCCCCAGCCGAGCACCTTGGCCCACTTGCCGGGCTCGAGATCCTTGTAATGCGAGAAGAAATGCTCGATCTGGTGCAGCGTGATAGCCGGCAGATCACTGTAGTTCGTGCACTGTTCGTAGCGCTTCGTCAGGTGCGCCGAAGGCACGGCGATGATTTTCTCATCGGTGCCCATGTTGTCTTCCATCATCAGCACGCCGATCGGGCGCACGCTAATTACAGCACCCGGCATGATGGCGCGTGTGTTGCAGATCAAAACATCGCACGGGTCGCCGTCACCCGACAGCGTGTGCGGAATGAAACCGTAGTTGCCCGGATAGCGCATCGAGGTATAGAGGAAGCGGTCCACCACCAGCGTGCCTGCTGCCTTGTCCATTTCGTACTTGATGGGCTCGCCGCCGATGGGCACTTCAACAATGACATTGACGTCGTGGGGCACATTCTTGCCCACGGCAATCTGATCGATACGCATGAAATATGAGGCTCCGAAGATTTGAAAGGAAGATCAGGCTGAAGACCGGACAGCCAGACCATTACGGACGGAGCACGGGACCCAAAAACCTGAGCGCGAAATGTTGACGAGAGTCGCGCACAAAAACAATCCCCGCGGAGGGGAAGCGGCAGTCGTACCCGACTGCCGCCGAACCGAAGCTTATTTGATCAGCTCGAGAGCCTTGGTTAAAGTCTGCTCACAGACCGCGCCCGCCTGTTTCTTGTTCTTCTCGGTCGTGAAGGCATCAATGGCCTTTTGGTAGAGCGCTTCTGCTTCCGCGTAATTTTTGTTGCTGGTGTTCTTCGGCGCAATCACTTTCCAGGCAGCCTGCTCGTCGTCGCACTTGCCGTTGATCGCAGTTTGAGTACTCTTTTCCGCGGCAACTTGGTTCTGCCTCTGACTCCTGTTCATCTGATTACGGATGCCTTGATCAGCAGTGACGATCCCGTTGGTGCCATTGCCGCCGAAGCCACCTCCAAGGCCGCCGCCGCCAAACTTACCTCCGCCAGCGCCGCCGCCGCCATTGCCACCGGGTCCAGCCGACGCCACCACGCTCACGAAAACCAGTGAAGCCACTGCCACTACGGATTTCATTGCGATTGCCACTCCATTGGTTGAGACAGTAAGGGCAATTATAGCCTCCAAAGGGCAGCTATCGGAAAACCCCTAGCAAAGCTGCGACATATGCCAGTTCCTGCGGATAATGATTTTTGTATCTTCATGGTGTGCGGGACCATCAGGTACAGACATTGGTGGCCCCAACCTGTTTATTCCAAGGGAGGTTCAGGAAATGAAAGGTCAGTATTCAAGCTTCTGGCATCGAACACGAAGCACCCTGCTCATCGGGACTGTATCCATGATTGCTGTCGCAGCCACTGCACTCCAGCCTGCACAGGCGGCCGATACAGGGGCCGGCCTGCGCATCGGAACGCTGGGCGCCGGGGTGGACTTTGACATAGCGCTGGTCGACAGAGTTAATCTGCGGGTCGGCTATAGCGCTTACAACATCCACCGCAATGTGGAGCAGACAGACGTCACCTATGACGGGAAACTGAAGCTCAGCAATCCTGCCGTGACGCTCGACTGGTTCGCATTCGACAGCGGGTTTCGCGCCTCGCTGGGAGCAGTTGGATCCGGCACACGCGTGGATGCCACCGGCATGCCGAACAGCAGCGCCCAGTACGTCATCAACGGCGTCACCTATACAGCGGCCCAGCTCACCAGCCTCAACGGCCGATTCCGGTTTGGCAACACGGTCTCCCCCTACATGGGCATCGGCTGGGGCAACCCGGTGAAGAGCGGCCAGAACCTGACCTTTCTGGTCGACGTCGGCGTAGTCTACGGTGGCACTCCGGACGTGACACTGAACGCCAATTGCGCGTCTACGGTACCCACTACGATCTGCAGCCAGCTGGCGCGGGACATCGAGGCCGAGCGTCAGAAACTGGTCGACCAGTTGACCACCATCAAATGGTATCCGGTGATCAGCCTTGGGATGGGCTATCGCTTCTAGAGATACAGGCCGGTATCGCGCTGCCACCACAATGGTGGCAGCCGTTAAAGCGAAAACTTGCAAATAAGATGACGTGCACCGTCGGAGCGGAGATATTCGCAGTGGCGTGTTGTGCGGCGTTCCAAGTGCGTTAAGCTCCAGTCGATAACGGACCCGCACGGAGATCCCGCGCGGCATCGACACGGCACAGATCGGGGGCTGCATGAACGGACTCGCCAGGCTCGTTGTGTCTTCTCTCGCCACCGGGTTGTCGCTCGCGCCGCTGTCGGCGCTGGCGCATCACTCGGTGGCCAACTACGACATGTCGGCGATGAAGGAATACGAGGGCGCCGTTGCCAGAGTGTTCTGGGCCAACCCGCACGTCACGGTTCGCATCACTACCACTGAAGGTGGCAAGGCTGTGACCTGGACGCTGGATGGTGCCTCTGTCAGTTCGCAGTCCCGGCGCGGCCTGACCGCCAGCATGATCAAGGTCGGCGACAAGGTACGGTTCGCGGGCTACGTGTCGCTGGAAACCCCGAACACGATGCTGGTGCAGAACCTGCTGCTACCGAACGGCAATGAGATACGGCTCAATGGTCCCTCCGCGCAACGCTGGCCGCAGTCAACGCTGGTGACGTTCAAGGAAGGCGTCGATCCGGCGGCTGCTGCCAAGGCCAAGGCCGATGGTCTGTTTCGCGTATGGAGCTGGGGCGCGCTGGAGAAGGGCTGGTGGTTCTTTGGCGACCCGGATCATTTCCCGCTGACTAAAGAGGCGCTGACCAAGCTCGCGGTCTGGGACAAGAATCGCGACAACCCGCAGCTCAAGTGCATCGCACCCGGCATGCCGAACACCATGGGCAATCCGTATCCGATCGAGTTTGTCCGTGCGGGCAAAAACATCGAGCTGCACCTCGAGGAGTTCGACAACAAGCGGATCATCCACATGGACGGCAGCACCGGTGCGGGCGCGGCCCCGTCGGCGCTGGGCTATTCCGTCGGCCACTGGGAGGGTAAGGACACGCTGGTGGTGTCCACGTCGCGAATCAGCTGGCCCTGGTTCAACCGCGTCGGAGTGTCGCAGAGTGCAGCGGTCACCACGCTGGAGAAATTCACCGTCGACGACGCGCAGGGCAAGCTCTTCTATGAGCTGATCGTGACCGATCCCTGGGCGCTGAAGGAGCCGTTCCGCTGGAAGGCGCTGTGGGTCTGGAAGCCCGGCGAGCAAGTCGGTGTCTACGGCTGCCGGGTTGAGAAGTAGCGCCTTGGCAGAAGGCAGCGCGATGATTCGAGCATGGACGACAACATTTTGATATCAATTGATCGTCACATCGATTCCATCATAAGACTTGTTTTGAGGCCTGATGCGCGCCCCTCGGTAATATATTTCTACTGCGTCATCACTTGATACGATGACTTTAAACGGCGGCACGCCATAGATGCGTTGCCCTGGGTCGAATTGAACATGGCGCTCAAATACGACCACTCCCCGCCCATCCGTAACTTTAATGAAGGCTGGCATCTTCACGACAAGCCAAATTCGGTGCGCCCGATCAGTTGATGTGCCATCTGTTGGCAGCGAATCCGGCTGAGATACAGGGGCTTGAACGGACTTGGCTTCGCTCTTGTCGTCGCCTGCTGATATAGGTTCGGCTGCTTTCCCAAGCTCGACATGCGCTGACAGCATCCCTTCCTTGAGATCCTCAGAGGCAAGTAGACGCTTATGAGCACTGTTATATGCAGCAATCAAATAGGCAAATCCGAGCAAAGAGACTGAAAGAATGAGATAGATCTTTGGCCGCGAGCCGTGCGTTCGAGACTTTATGGATGGGAAAATCTTTTCGCTATTGTCCGGTAGCGCATAAGAGTGAACCTCAGTTGCCTCTCCATCGCCCGATGACTCTTCCAGAGAATATGGCACCTCAAGAAAGGTCGCATACTTGCGCGCCGCGCTTCGGGCATATTCGCTCGAGTAGAAAGATGAAAAACTTCCGGTTTCCAGCCCCCTGACCTGCGTGTCTGACAGCAAAAGGGTCTTGCAGACATCAATGATCGAAAGCGATCTGGCCTTGCGCGCAGCCTCCAACGCGGCGCCAAAGGAAGCGCTGCGGCACTGATCTATGCTTGAAGGTGTTTCGCTCACCTCGTCGCCCCTTTATTTGTGCGATGCTCTCGCTTTTTGTGACTAGGGTATCAAATGATCAGGGGCTGTTCCTTTAACAAAGGAACCATAGGGTTTTCAGAGCGATAGAGCCTCTCCCGCGCAGCAGCAGCCCGCCTCAAGCCGCCCCTCCGCTCCTGCGCCGACGCGAAGTATGCACAGAATCGCTTCCTGGACGCTGACATGCAGAAAGGCCATTAGAATAGTCAAAACCCACCGCAGGAAAGAACCATGAAACAAGTGGCATTGACGGCTTTGATCCTGACACTGGCATCCGCGCAGTCCACCGCACAAGTCAATGCGGGTGCGCAGGCTTCGGATACGAACCTGCCGTTTAACGTGGCCCAGGTGGCGACCTTCAATCTGCCGTGGCGTCTCGACTTCCTGCCCGATGGCCGCATGCTGGTGACCGAGAAAGTTGGCCCCGTGTGGCTGGTGACGCAGCAGGGCGTTAAGAGGCCCGTCCTGAACACGCCTGCGGTGATGTATGGTGGGCAGGGCGGCATGCTGGGCGTCTATGTCTCGCCGAACTACGCTACGGATCATTGCATCTATCTCACCTACAGCGAGCCCGGCACCCTGGGGGGGATCAATGGCTCGAGCCTGGCGCTGGCCAAGGCCAGATTGGTGATCACCGATACCAGCGTGAGCCTGGATGACCAGCAGGTGATCTGGCGCGACGGCGCGCGCGGGCGCGGTGGTCAGTTCGGCGCTGCGGTGGCCTTCTCGCCTGACAAGAAATACCTGTTCCTGGCGGTTGGCGAACGTCAGCGCATGACCCCAGCTCAGGATCCCAATCAGCCGCTGGGCAAGATCCTGCGCCTGACACTGGACGGCAAGCCAGCGCCCGGCAACCCACATGCTGGCGAGTCGGGCGCGGCCAGTGTCGGGATCACAAATCCCCCTCCCGATACCGAGGCGGCCAAGACTGCGCCGGTGGTCTACACCTACACATTCCCCGGCAAGAACCTGACGCCTGCTGAAACCTGGAGCTCGGGCCATCGCACTCCCTATGGGTTGGCGTTTGCCCCGGACGGACGGTTGTGGGAATTGGAGCACGGTCCCCGGGGTGGCGACGAGCTGAACCTGATCGAACCCGGCAAAAATTACGGCTGGCCGCTGGTCTCCTATGCGACCAACTACAACGGCGTGCCGATCCCCAGTCCGGATACGCGCCCCGACCTGACCAAGCCCGTTATCTACTGGACGCCTGTTATCGCGCCGGGAAACCTGGCCTTCTACAAGGGCAACTTGTTTCCGCAGTGGAACGGCTCGGCGCTGGCGAGTGGCTTGGTGAGCACGGCACTCCTGCGCATCGTTTTTGACGGCGCCAACGCACAGGTTGCTGAGCGCTGGAACGTCGGCCGTCGCGTCCGTGACGTGGAGGTCGGCCCGGATGGTGCGCTGTGGATGCTGGAGGACAGCACCTCCGGGGGATTGTTCCGCTTAACGCCGAAGTAGAGGCGATCGGTACTTGATTTAAATGGTGGCCAGGGCGGGAATCGAACCTGCGACACGCGGATTTTCAGTCCGCTGCTCTACCAACTGAGCTACCTGGCCA
>CAYFPW010000075.1:0-7539 GCA_964345055.1 uncultured Steroidobacteraceae bacterium
TCGGCCAGCCGGACCAGCACCGGTGCGAAGCCGATACACAATCCGCCCAGCAGCAGCGCGTACACGTCAGGAGCGGGGACGTTCGCCGGCTTCGCGAGCGATCGCGCGGTAGCCGATGTCGCGACGACACTGCATGCCGTCGAAGCGGATGGCGTCCACCAGCGCATAGGCCTGCGCCTGAGCGGTGCGGACGTCTGCGCCAAGGCCGACGGCGCACAGTACGCGTCCGCCGCTGGTGACTGTCTGGTTGTCACGCAGGGCGGTACCGGCATGGAACACCTTGCCGGGCAGTTGGGCCACTGCATCCAAACCCGCAATGCTGTCGCCGGTGCGCACCGCATCCGGATAGCCGCCTGCGGCCAGCACGACACCGAGTGCGGCGCGTGGATCCCACTGCGCCTGCACACGATCCAGTTGACCGGCCAATGCCGCTTCGCACAGCACGGTGAGATCCGATTGCAGCCGGGCCATCACAGGCTGCGCCTCCGGATCACCGAATCGGCAGTTGTATTCGATGACCTTCGGTGCGCCATGGGCATCGATCATCAGGCCGGCATACAACCAGCCGATGTAGGGCATGCCATCTTCGGCCAGTCCGCGAATCGTCGGCTCGATGATCTGGCGCATCACACGCGCATGAACCTCGGGTGTGACCACCGGAGCCGGCGAATAGGCGCCCATGCCGCCGGTGTTCGGACCGGTGTCGCCGTCGCCGATGCGCTTGTGATCCTGCGACGTGGCAAACGGCAGCGCATGACGGCCGTCGGCCATCACGATGAAGCTCGCTTCCTCGCCCTGCAAAAATTCTTCGATCACCACTTCCGTGCCAGCGCCACCAAAGCGGCCGCTGAACATCTCGGTGGTTGCGGTCACGGCCTCTTCGGCGCTGGCGGCGATGATGACGCCCTTGCCGGCGGCCAGTCCGCTGGCCTTGACCACGACGGGCGCGCGCTGCGCACGTACCCAATCCGCATCAAAGTTCTCGCGTGTGAACGTGCGATACGCCGCAGTGGGAATGCCGTGGCGACGCAGAAATTCCTTGGTGAAGGCTTTGGATCCTTCCAGCTGCGCTGCGGCGCGCGATGGCCCGAAGCAGGCCAGCCCCGCGGCCTGGAATCGATCCACGATGCCCGCGACCAGTGGGGCTTCCGGACCCACGATGGTCAGCGCAACGCCCTCGGCTTGCGCGAGCCGCAGCAGTGCATCGAGATCGGAGGCGTTCACGCCAACGTTGCGCACGCGCGCTTCCCGTGCGGTGCCTGCATTACCCGGGGCCACCAGCACTTCGCTGACACGCGGCGAGGCGGCGCACTTCCAGGCCAGCGCATGCTCACGCCCGCCGTTGCCGATGATCAGTACTTTCATGGCAGGCGCAGCCGCGGCTCTAGTGACGGAAATGACGCATGCCGGTGTACACCATGGCCATGCCGTGTTCGTCTGCGGCCGCGATGACTTCGGCGTCGCGCATCGAACCGCCAGGATGGATCACGGCGCTGATGCCGTAACCCGCGGCTGTGTCGATGCCGTCGCGGAATGGAAAGAAGGCATCAGAGGCCATCACGGCACCGCGCACGACGAGCTTCTCATCTTCGGCCTTGATGGCGGCAATGCGCGTGGAGTACACGCGGCTCATCTGCCCTGCGCCCACGCCGACGGTGACATTGTCACGCGCGAACACGATGGCATTGGATTTCACGTACTTCGCCACACGCCACGCGAACAGCAGGTCGGCCATCTCGGCGGGTGTGGGCGCGCGCTTGCTGACCACGCGCAATTCCTGCAGGCCGATACGACCCTCGTCGCGGTCTTGCACCAGCAGTCCGCCGGTGACGCTCTTCACTTCCGGTTCGTCGCCGGTGGAAGCGCGCAGATCACCGAGCTCCAGCACGCGCAGATTGGCCTTGGTGGCCAGCGCTGCGAGCGCCTCGGGTGTGAAGGAGGGTGCAGCCAGCACTTCAGCAAACTGGCGACTGACGATCTCGGTGGCCGTTCGGCCATCCAGCTCGCGGTTGAACGCGATGATGCCGCCGAAGGCTGAGGTCGGGTCCGTGCGGTGTGCACGATCGTAGCTCTCGTACAGCGAAGCCGCCGTGGCAACGCCACAGGGGTTGGCATGCTTGACGATGACGCACGCCGGACCTTCAAACTGGCGCACGCATTCGATGGCCGCATCCGCATCCGCGATGTTGTTGTACGAGAGCTCCTTGCCCTGCAACACACGTGCGGTGCCGACCGAGCCGCCGCGCGCAGCATTGCTGCGGTAGAAAGCGCCGCGTTGATGCGGGTTCTCTCCGTAACGCAATTCCTGCAGCTTGCTGAAGCGCAACTGCAGCAGGTCAGGGAAGCGCACCGCGGCGCCTGCCGTCTGCTGTTCGAGGTAATTGGACACCAGCGTGTCGTAGGCAGCCGTGTGGCCGTAGCACTTCGCGGCCAGGCGCTTGCGTGTAGCCAGCGTCGTGTCGCCAGTGGCCGCCAGTTCAGCCAGGACCCCAGCGTAATCGGCCGGATCCACCAGCACTGTCACATCGGCGTGGTTTTTGGCCGCCGCGCGCAACATGGCCGGCCCGCCGATATCAATGTTCTCGACGGCATCCTCATAGGTGCAATCCGCTTTGGCGATGGTGGCTGCAAACGGGTAGAGGTTGATGACCAGCAGATCGATCGGGTCGATGCCATGCTGTTTCATGACCGCGTCATCAACACCGCGACGACCCAGCAAGCCGCCGTGCACGCGCGGGTGCAGCGTCTTCACGCGACCGTCCATGATTTCCGGGAAGCCGGTGTAGTCGGCCACCTCGCGCACGGCCAGACCATTGGCGGCCAGCAGCTTTGCAGTGCCGCCCGTGGACAGCAGTTGCACACCCTGTGCAGAGAGGGCCCGTGCCAGCTCCACGATGCCCGTCTTGTCCGATACCGACAGCAGCGCGCGGCGGATGCTCATGCCAGGTTTCCTTGCTCTAGCCGTCGTTACGGCGTTTGTCGCTGGGGACGGCGGCCGTGACCGTCAGTCCGCCAGCCCGAATTCGCGCAGTTTCTTGCGCAATGTGGCGCGGTTGATGCCGAGAATCCCAGCGGCACGCGACTGATTGCCCTCTGAATAGCTGAGCACCGTGCGAAACAGTGGCTCTTCGACTTCGCGCATCACCAGGTCGTACAGGTGTGCCGGCCGATGTCCATCGAGGCTGGCGAAATAATCATGGAGTGCACGTTCAGTGTGCGTGCGCAATGGCAGCTCCTTGGCCACAGTCCGCGTCATAAGCTCTCAAGTCCCTGTCATGATCATCGATGGTCTCTGGTGGGCGCCCCCAAACCAGCGTTCCGCGCATGCAAACTGCGAAGTCGAGTCCGCGGCGGCCATCAGTTCCCCGCGCGCGGGCGAGGGGAGTGACAGACGCTGGCAGTACCAGCTCAGGTGTTTGCGTGCCATGCGAATCCCCGTGTGCTCACCATAAAATTTGTACAGGGATTCGAGGTGTTCAAGGATGATCGGAGCGCAGTCATCCTGCAAGTCCTGCAAGAGAGGACCGGCCGATTTTTTTTCTTTTCCCAGGTGCTCGTTGACAGCCTGAAAGATCCATGGTGCGCCCTGCGCGCCGCGACCGATCATCACCCCGTCCGCGCCGGTGTATTCAAGAACGGCGAGGGCTTGCGCAGGAGTCGTGATGTCGCCATTCGCAATCACGGGTATGTCCACGTACTGCTTGACGTTACGGATGGTGTCGTACTCGGCCTGACCCTCGAAGCGCTGTGCGCGTGTGCGGCCGTGGATGGCAAGGGCTGCAATGCCGGCCTGTTGGGCCAGACCGGCAACACGTACCGCATTGAGCGTGGCACCGTCCGGGCCGGTGCGTATCTTCGCCGTCACCGGCACGTCCACGGCCGCCACGACTGCATCGAAGATGCGCGCGACCAGCGGCTCATCCGACAACAGCGCCGAACCGCACAGACGATCGCAGACCTTCTTGGCTGGGCAGCCGAGATTGATATCGATGATTTGCGCGCCCAGCGCGACGTTCATTTTCGCCGCCTCGGCGAGCTGCGCCGGTTCGGCGCCTGCCAGCTGCACGGTGCGAATACCACTCTCGATGCGGTGATCCATGCGCCGCTGCGACTTGGCCGAGTGCCATAGACTCTGATCGGAGGTGAGCATCTCCGCGCCGCACAATGCTGCGCCAAAGCGATGGCACAGTGAGCGGAACGGTGGATCGGTGACCCCGGCCATGGGCGCAAGCAGTACCCGGCTGCCGAGCCGGTAGGGGCCGATTGCGAAACTCATGGTCGTGCGGGTTTGATGGCTGAGTCTGCCGCGCAATGCAGACCTTGCGGCGCCGGCACGCAGACGTCGAGGTCGAAGCTCGAGGCGTCCGACCCGGGATTGATCACCGCGACCTCGCTATTGATCTGCTGTGCAACCGCCATCATGTCGCGGATTTTCTCAGCCGGCAGATAATCCTGCGGCTGCAGATCACGCGTCGCGATGCGCTTGCCGAAGCGGTTATACAGGTTTAATCGAACCAGCGGCCAAGGCTGTGCGCGCGTGGCACGATTGGTCAGGCTGATGCTGACATGGATCAGATCCCCCATGCCGCTGTCTGTTGCCGCGCCCAGTTGTTTGATGTCGTAGGCCTGCACGTTCCAGTTGGGTGTCAGCGACAGTCCCAGTCTCTGGTACAGGCGCACTACCGGCCGACCGATCCAGTCATCGCGCACCGCCAGATCATTGCGCCAGTGGTGCAGCAGCTGCGCACCCAGCAACAGTATCAACAGCGCGGCCAACGTGCTCCACAGCGCCAGCCTCCGCGGTCGAGCGTGCGCATCCAGGGCCGGCTCCCTCAGCAGACTGTTGTCGTCGACCGGTTCTGTTTCGACGGTTGGCGCCGGCTGAGCGACGGGCCGTTCCTCCACCTCCACACCCACCTCCGCCTCGGATGCGGCAGCGGGTAACGACAGCGGCTCTGGCATCGGCTCCGGCATCTGCGGTGGTGAGCTCGGCGGCAGCTCATCCGTGCTGCCATCCGTCAGGGCGATCAATGCGTTGAACACTGAGCCGCAGTGGCCGCAGCGGACATGGCCCTGACCGGTGCGCAGGTCCGCGGCGGTGACCGCCAAGGTCAGTGTGCACTTCGGGCAGACGGTGATCATGGTCGGCTCAGCGGATTCGTGTGCCAGTCAGAGCGACCCAATCGCCGCGGCGGGCGAACAGCCGCACTTCCGACCAGGCTTCAAAGGCCCGCGCAACATCGGCCTGTTGGTCGGCGAGTATTCCAGCCAGCACGTATCGCCCTCCCGGGCGCAACAGCGAACACAATTCTGCCGCGAGTTCGATCAGCGTACCAGCCAGAATGTTGGCCAGCAGTACATCCGATCCGCGCTCCAGATCCGCAGCCCCACTGACGATACGCAGACGTGACTCGACCCCATTGCGCTGCGCATTTTCGCGAGTGGCCAGCAGTGCCTGCGGATCGATATCAAAGGCCTGCACCTCGCCGGCACCGAGCTTGAGTGCGGCAATGCCGAGAATGCCGGATCCGCAGCCGTAGTCGATGACCCGTGCCGGTGTTTCATCCAGCGAATCGAGCCATTCAAGGCACAGCGCCGTGGAGGCGTGAGTGCCGGTGCCGAAGGCCAGCCCCGGATCGAGCTCGACGACCACGGCGTCCGGATCTGTCACTTGCTCATGCGAAGGACGCACCCACAGGCGTCGACCGAAACGGAGCGCATGGAAATCGCGCAGCCATTCGCGCTCCCATGCCTTATCGGGCACGGCGGCAGCGATGATGGCGTCCGGTGGCAGATGCAGCGCAGTAGCCAGTTGCTGCTGAAGCAGCGTCGCATCGAAACCGTCCGCGAACAGTGCCTGCACGCGTGTCGAGGGCCAGATGCGCACCTCGCCGGGAAGCGGTTCGAGGACCGCATCGTCGCGACAGTCGCTCAGCGTCACCGCCAGTGCGCCGCACTCGAAGCAGGCATCCTCAGCGCGCTCCAGATCGAGCGCACCGAGTTCAAAGCTGAGATTGACTTGGGACATGGAGCAGCCGACCGCAGCGGCCGCTCACTTCAGCCCGAGTCGCCGCTCGAGATAGTGGATGTCGAGACCGCCTTGGGCGAACGCGGCATGGGCCAGGATTTCCTGATGCAGCGCCGTGTTGGTCTTGATGCCTTCAACCACCAGCTCCGCGAGTGCATTGCGCATGCGGGCGATAGCGGTTTCGCGCGTATCGCCGTGGGAGATGAGCTTGCCGATCATCGAATCGTAGAACGGCGGCACGTTGTAGCCCGAATAGACATGACTGTCGACGCGCACGCCGGGGCCGCCCGGCGCATGCCACAGTCGCACCGGACCGGGCGATGGCATGAACGTGCGTGCATCCTCAGCATTGATGCGGCATTCGATGGCATGGCCGCGCATCTGGATATCAGACTGCTGGTACGGCAACTTCTCGCCGGCCGCGATCATCAGCTGGGCCTTGACCAGGTCGATGCCCGTGACCAGTTCTGTCACGGGATGCTCGACTTGGATGCGCGTGTTCATTTCGATGAAGTAGAACTCACCGTCCTGATACAGGAACTCCAGCGTGCCGGCGCTCCGGTAGCCGACATCGCGACAGGCCTGGACCACGCGTTCGTTCATCTTGTCGCGCACTGCCTGACTGATGCCCGGCGCGGGGGCTTCCTCAATGACCTTCTGGTGGCGACGCTGCATGGAGCAGTCGCGCTCGCCGAGGCTGACGACATTGCCGTGGTGGTCGGCCAGTATCTGGAACTCGATGTGCCGCGGCTTCTCGAGGAATTTCTCCATGTAGACCTGGCCGTTGGCAAAAGCCGCGAGGGCCTCGGCCTTGGTCAGTGCGATCGAATGCAGCAGCGCGCCTTCAGCGTGCACCACACGCATGCCGCGGCCGCCGCCGCCGCCCGCGGCCTTGATGATGACCGGGTAACCGATTTGACGCGCCACGCGCAGATTCTCGTCCGGGTCGTCGCCCAGCGGGCCGCCGGAGCCGGGCACGCACGGCACGCCGGCCTTCTTCATCACGTTGATGGCCGACACCTTGTCGCCCATCAGGCGGATCGTTTCAGACTTAGGTCCGATCCAGGTGAACCCGCTCTTCTCGACGCGCTCCGCGAAATCGGCGTTTTCCGACAGAAAGCCGTAGCCCGGATGGATGGCAACCGAATCAGTGACCTCGGCCGCGCTGATGATCGCCGGCATGTTGAGATAACTGTCCTTGGAGGCCGGCGGCCCGATGCAGACCGATTCGTCGGCCAGCAGTACATGCTTCAGGCTGGCGTCAGCCGTCGAGTGCACGGCCACCGTCTTGATGCCCAGCTCGCGACAGGCGCGCAGGATCCGCAGCGCGATCTCGCCGCGGTTGGCGATGACAATCTTGTCGAGCATGGCCATCAGGCAATGATGAACAGGGGCTGGCTGAACTCCACCGGGTCGCCGTTCTTGACCAGGATGGCTTTGACCTTGCCCGCAGACTCGGACTCGATCTGGTTCATCATCTTCATGGCCTCGATGATGCACAGCACCTGGCC
>CAYFPW010000076.1:0-7533 GCA_964345055.1 uncultured Steroidobacteraceae bacterium
CAGTGCCTAGCATAACGACAGTTGCGGACAGTTTCAGTTCCGATTGCGGCCCGTGTGAGCCCTTCGACCGGCGCTGAGCAGCAGTAATGACAGGAGACAGAGTGTCTCCGCGTCCAGGGCGCCGCCGCCACTCGCACTGACGATCGTGGAGTTGACGGTCACGGTCTGACTATCACGCTGGCCCGCATCGTCGACGACAGTCAGCGTCAGCGTGATGGGACGAAAGGCTGGAAAAGTCAGCTGGGCAACGGGACTGTTTGCGTTCGCGATGCCGATGCCCTGGTCGGATGTCCAAGCGTAGCTGACCAGAGTGTGACCCTTGGCAGCCGTGCTGCCGCTGCCATCCAGCGTGACGCGCTGGCCAACGCCAGCGTCCGGTACCGAGCTTCTGGCGACCGCCGCAGGACGCAGGGCGGCGGCTACGGCCGCCAGAGCATTGACCATGCCCGCGCCGCAGGTGGCAGTGGTGCACTGGCAGTCGCGGTCCTGAACATCGCTGTACACACCATGGCTGTCGCGGTTCAGTGTGGCCACATGGCAGACGCCGCCCGTAGGCGGGGAGTCAGGAGTGGGAAAAGCGGCTGCGGAGTCCTGTATGCGCTGAAGGATTTGCTGCGGTGTGAGTCCCGGATGGGCATTGAGCATCAGTGCGGCCACGGCGCTCACCATCGGCGCGGCAAAGCTGGTGCCGACCGAGAAGCCGTTGAGCGTGTTGCCGGTATAGGAAGGGATCAGCGAGGCATAGGTGTACGACGTGTCCTTGTTGCTCGGCTCGGGTGTAAAGCGCCCCGCATTGCTGAGCGTGTCGAGGGAATACAGGCAGGGCGCGCCGGGAGCCGTGTTGACGCAGTTGCCCGCCGGGGCTGCGATGCTGACTTTTGCTGCGGTGGAGCTGACATTGCTGTAGCCCACTTTCAAGCCATTGTGGCGCAGGCCGGCGACTGACAGGACGCCACGGCAATTGGCCGGTGAGCCGATCGGCCCGCCGTCATTGCCGGCTGCAGCGACAATCAGAATGCCCTTGGCGATCACCGCGTCGATCGCGTTCTGCTCGGCTGTGCTGCAATCCAGTCGATTGCCGAGACTGAGGTTGATGATCTGTGCGACGTTGGCGGCATTCGCCGGCGGCAGGGGTCCTAGCGAACTGTCAATGATGCCAGCCGCCCAATACAGTGCGGCAACAAGATCCGATGTGTAGCCCGTGCATTTGCCGATCACGCGTACGGGCGTGATTCGACTATCCGGTGCGACACCTGCGATGCCGATGCCGTTGTTGCGGATGGCGCCGATCAAGCCCGCTACGTGGAGGCCATGCCAGCTGCTCTCCAGTGGCTGGTCAGAGTTGGATCCTGTCCCGCACCCCTTGAAAAAACCGTCGCTGCGCACCAGATCCGCGACAGTGATGCCATCCCCCGGATCGGACGGATCGGCATCCCAGCTGTCACCGTCATTGGCGGTCAGAAAAAGTGTTCCTGGGCTGGTGCTCGTGCACGGTAGGCTGAGATTGTCATGACAGACGAAATCTCGGCCTGGAAGCAGCTTTGCGCTGATATCCGGGTGGTCAGCGCGAATGCCGCTATCCAGTACCGCGACGTTGATACCGGCGCCAGTGGTCAGCTCCCAGGCGGGCAGAGCGCCGATTGCTGCCGGCGTCGCGACACTCGGCGCATTCAGGTACCACTGACCGCCCCAGCTGCCGTTGCTGTCACTGCCGGCGCTGAAGCGGGGATCATTGGGCGCTGCAAAGAGATAGATCCGCTCGTCGGCTTCGGCGTATTCGACGGATGGGTCAAGACGGAGCTGTGTGATCGCCGACTCCAGTGCCGCCCGTTGTTCGCGTGGTGTGGCTGCACCGATGTCATTCAGTCGGATGATGTCGAGGCGGGAACCGAGTGCCCGGACGCTACGCAGAGGCAGCCCGGTCGCGTTGACCAGTCTGGCTATCCGTTCGACGGGGTCGGCGATGCGCAGCGCTGCGACGCCGCTCTCTCGCCACTTGACGATGATGCGATCCGTGGGCAGCGCGTCGGCGGGTGCGACGCGAATGCCTTCGCGCAGCAGTGCAGCCTGCGCTACCGGTGGCGATGTCAGAAAGAGCGCCAGGAGCAAGCCGACCATTCGCGGCGTCGGCAGAAGGTAGCGAAGCATGGGCGGCAAAACTACCGCGTCGCTCTCCGAAACGGAAGCTTGTGAATCGGCTGGTGAAGGGCCATCAGAGGTACTCTGCAACCTGGATTCCGGGCTTGCTTGATGCATCGGCCCGTGCGCGTCCCCGAGTGGCTTGACTGAGCGGGCAGGGGTATGCCCGGAGGGCTGGACGGGTTGCACGGCGCCGCTGCGATCAGTAGAGTGCTGCGGCTCTGGGCAGCCAATTTCCCGCCACAAGTAGCACCGGATGAGTTCGACCGACCCGAAGGCCTGGGCCGTTCACAAATTTGGTGGTTCGAGCGTCGCCGACGCAGAGTGTTTTGCGCGCGTCGCCACCATCATCGAGCAGCAGCCGCGGGCCCGCCTGGCCGTGGTCCTCTCCGCTTGCAAGGGCGTTACTGACGCATTGCTGGGACTGGTGCAGCGCGCCGAAAAGGCCGACGCGAGTTGGCAGGCGGAGTTGATTGCCCTGCGAGCGCGGCATTCGGGCATTGCTCAGAGCCTGCTCGCTCCGGACAGCGTGGCGACTTGGCTCAAGCAGTTCGACGCCGATTCGGTTGCCATCACCACCGTGCTCAACGAGGTTGCCGCCAAGCGCTCCGCCGATCGTTCGGTTCGCGAGGGCATTGCCGGGTACGGCGAAATCTGGTCAACGCGGCTGTTCCAGCGCTACCTCGAGCAGCGCGGCCGCCGCGGGGTCGTGCAGTGGATCGACGCGCGGCAGTGCCTTCAGGTGGAGTGGGGCAGTCTGGGCCCCGGTGTTCTCTGGGAGCCCTCGCGGTCGCGGCTCGGGCAGCTGGTGGCACCGGATGCCGCCACGCTGGTCATCACCGGATTCATTGCCATGACGCCGGCTGGCGTTCAGACCACACTCGGTCGCAATGGAAGCGATTTTTCCGCCTCCATTTTCGGTGCGCTGCTGGATGCGGCTGAGATCCAAATCTGGACGGACGTCGACGGCGTTCTGTCGGCTGACCCGCGCCGCGTTCCGGATGCGCAGGTCATCAAGTCGCTGTCATACAACGAAGCGATGGAGCTGGCTTACTTCGGCGCCAAGGTGATCCATCCTCAGACGATGGCGCCAGCGGTGACGCACCAGATCCCCATCTGGATTCGCAATACTTTCGCGCCCGAGAAGCCTGGGACGCTGATTGCTGCAGTCAACAATCCCGAGCAGCCGGTCAAGGGCATCACCAGTATCGATGATGTGGCGCTGATCAATCTCGAGGGCGCCGGCATGATCGGTGTTCCGGGCACGGCGCACCGTCTGTTCGGCGCGCTGCGTGAGGCCGACATCTCAGTCATACTGATTTCTCAGGGCAGCTCTGAGCATTCGATCTGCTGTGCCGTGCCAGGTTCGCAGGCGCAGTCAGCGCAGAACGTGGTGCGGAGCGCGTTTGAGACGGAGCTGAAGGAAGGCCAGATACAGGACGTGCAGCTGACGCGCGAACTGGCGATCCTTGCGGTAGTCGGTGACGGTATGGCTGGCATGCCGGGTGTGGCCGGCAAGGTTTTCCAGGCCCTCGGTGCCGCCAACATCAATGTGCGAGCGATTGCGCAGGGCGCGTCCGAACGCAACATTTCCGTGGTGATCGACGCAGCGCAGGCCACTCGCGCCCTGCGGGCCGCGCACGCCGGCTTCTACCTGTCGCCGCATACGCTTTCGATCGGCGTCATTGGGCCAGGTACTGTGGGCAAGGTGCTGCTCGATCAGCTTGCCTCGCAGCAGGCCCGCCTGGCGCGTGAATTCAATATCGACCTGAGGGTGCGCGGTATCTTGCGCTCCAAGCAGATGAAGCTGGGCGAGCCAGCTATCGATCTGTCGCGCTGGCGCGAGGCCAGTGCCGAGGGCGCGGAACCCACGGATCTGGATCGCTTCGTTGCCCATGTACATGCGGACTTCCTGCCGCATACGGTGCTCATCGACTGCAGCGCCAATGAGGCGGTGGCCCGTCGTTATGCGGACTGGCTGGCAGCGGGCATCCACATCATCACCCCGAACAAGAAGGCGAATAGCGCCGAGCTGAGCTACTACGACCGCTTGCGCGAAGTGCGGCGTGCCAGCGGCGCAAGCTTCCTTTATGAGACGACGGTGGGTGCCGGGCTCCCGGTCGTGCAGACATTGCGTGACCTGCGCGAGACGGGTGATGAGATCCTCAGCATCGAGGGCATTTTCTCGGGAACGCTGGCCTATCTGTTCAATGTCTATGATGGCAGTACGCCGTTCTCAGCGATCGTGCGGGATGCCAAGAACCGTGGCTACACCGAGCCCGATCCGCGTGACGACCTGTCCGGCATGGATGTGGCGCGCAAGCTGATCATCCTCGGGCGCGAGATGGGTCTGCGGCTGGAGATGTCCGATGTGCAGGTCGAGAGTCTGGTGCCTGCCTCGCTGGCGGGTGGTAGCAGCGACGAGTTCCTTGCCCAGTTGCCGCAGTATGATGTGCAGATGCAGGCGCGCTTTGAGGCCGCCCGGGCTCGCGGCAATGTGCTGCGCTACGTTGGCCGGGTCAGCGCCGAGGGTAAGGCCACGGTGGGGCTGGTGGAGCTCGATGCCCGGCATTCCTTCGCCAATATCGCACTGACGGACAATATCGTCCGATATCAGACTTCAAGATATTGCAATAACCCATTGATTGTTCAGGGTCCAGGAGCCGGTCCAGAGGTCACCGCAGGGGGTGTGTTCGCCGACTTGCTGCGCCTGTGCACCTTCCTGGGGGCGCGGCTCTGACGCGCCGGTCGACCGAGGAGTACGCCATGAGTTTAGTCCCAGCCGTTGCCACTGCCTTCGCGCCTGCATCCGTTGGCAATGTCGCGATTGGCTTCGACATCCTCGGCTTTTCAGTCAATACGCTGGGTGATCGCGCCACGGTGCGGCGTACGGCCGAGCGGGGCGTGCGCATCAAAGCGATTAATGGTGTCGTCGCGGATCTGCCGCTGGCGGCCGAGAAGAATACGGCCGGTCGTGCGTTGCTGGCCATGAGCGAGATGCTGAACCCGGAGTTCGGGTTTGAACTGACGCTGGACAAAGGCATCCCGCTCTCCTCGGGGCTGGGTGGCTCGGCCGCCTCGGCGGTTGCGGCGGTGGTCGCGGCCAATGCGCTGCTGGCCAAGCCGTGCAGCCAGCTGGAGCTGTTGAAGTTCGCGATGCAGGGCGAGGCGGTGGCCAGTGGTTCGATGCACGTGGACAACATCGCGCCCTCGCTATACGGCGGGCTGGTGCTGACGGTCGGTATCGACCACCCGCGGGTCAAGCAGATCCCGGTGCCTCCGTCCGTGCGTGCCGTGGTGGTCCATCCGCATATGTTCCTGTCCACTCGAGCGGCTCGCGCCATCCTGAAGTCCAGCGTCGAGATGAAGGACTTCGTTTGGCAGACGGCCAATCTGGCGGGCTTCATCTCCGGCTGTTACACCAACGATCTGGACATGATCCGCGAGTCCTTCGAGGACGTGGTCATCGAGCCGCAGCGCGCAGCGCTGATCCCCGGATTCAGTGAAGCACGTCGCGCTGCGGTTTCCGCCGGTGCGCTCGGGTGCTCCATCTCTGGCGCAGGACCGACCATGTTTGCTTGGTGCCTGGAATCCCACGCCCTGGCGGTACGTGAGGCGCTGGTGATCGAGTTTGCGCATCACGGGCTGGAAACTGATCACTGGATTACGACCATCGAGCCTCAGGGCGCGCGTCTGGTCTGACCACGTCCGCACATCGCCATGCAGTTCATCAGCACACGCAATCCGGATCTCTCCATCGGTTTCGGCGCGGCTCTGCGGCAGGGCCTGGCGCCTGACGGCGGTCTATACGTACCGGCCGAATGGCCCAAGCACGTCGCGGACATCGTCCCGCCTTCGAAGGAAGCGCTCGGCACCGGCACTGACGACAATCTTGCTGCGCTGGCGACTAAGGTCATGCGGCCTTTCTGTGAGGGCGACGCGCTGGCGCCGGTCATGGATGCCATCTGCAGTGAAGCCTTCAACTTCGCGGCGCCTCTGCAGCCCCTGTCGGCCGACGGACGTCTTTCGGTTCTGGAACTGTTCCACGGACCCACCGCAGCGTTTAAGGATTTCGGCGCACGATTCCTCGCCGCCACGCTGAAGCGACTGCAGGTGGGCAAGTCCCGCCCGCTGAAGATCCTGGTTGCCACCTCGGGTGACACCGGTGGTGCGGTGGCGGCAGCGTTTCATCGTCAGCCCGGTATCGAAGTGGTGGTTCTGTTCCCCAAGGGACTGGTGTCACCGACTCAGGAGCGGCAGCTGACCTGCTGGGGCGACAATGTTCGCAGCTGCGCCGTGCGCGGCACGTTCGACGATTGCCAGAAACTCGTCAAAGAGGCCTTCCTCGATGCTGATCTGGCCAGTCAGTTCGATCTCTCATCCGCCAACAGTATCAACCTCGGCCGACTCCTGCCGCAGGCCGTGTACTACGTGTCCAGCAGTCTGCGCGTGTTCGGCGCGACCGGTGAGCGCGCCTCCTACATCATTCCCAGTGGCAACCTTGGCAATGCTACGGCCTGTCTCTGGGCAAAGCGCATGGGTGCGCCCATCGCTGAGATCGTGCTGGCGCACAATGCCAATCGCACCGTACCGGACTATTTATCGGACGGCGTGCTGCGACCGCGCCCCAGTGTCGCGACACTGGCTTCCGCCATGGATGTTGGTAATCCGAGCAATCTCGAGCGGTTGCTGTCGCTGTATCCGGATGCGGCGGCTCTGCGCGGCGCTTTGAGTGCGTACTCGATTGACGATGCGGCCATTCGTGCGCGTATCCGCAGTGATCACCGACGTGCCGACTGGGTCAGCGAACACACCGTCTGGTGCCCACACACCGCCGTGGCGGCAGAGGTGTACGAGAGACTGTCGGCAGAGCAGCGGGCGCGTGGTCGCTGGGTGCTCGTTGCCACCGCGCATCCGGCGAAGTTCCGCGAAATCGTTGAACCGCTGATCGAGGCGCCTGTGCCGGTGCCGGAAAATCTGGCCCGTCTGTTCGAGCGTCCGGTGTCTTGTGTGGAGATCGACGCCTCACTCGCGGCGCTTAAGTCGGCGATGTAGTCTGCGCCTCATGTCGATACCTCCGGTACTCAATCGCCTTCCGCTCCCCGCGCTCATGGGCATTGCTGGTTTAGTCCTGTTACTCGTGGTGGGTCTGGTGTTTGGCTGGCGTATGTATCGCCGGCGGCGCGAGCGGGCTGCCCAGCTTCGCGCGCTCACGGATTGCGCCTACGAATATCTGCGGAATGTGTTGATCCCCGATCCGCAGGGCGCGCCGTTGCACTTTGATTTCCTGCTGCTGACCTCACGTGGCATCGTCGTTCTGGACATCCATGAAGTCGCTGGCAATATCTTCGGCGGCGATCAGATGAAGGAATGGGCGGTCATCAATGGGGCGGT
>CAYFPW010000077.1:0-7503 GCA_964345055.1 uncultured Steroidobacteraceae bacterium
CGAAGAAGAACTGCGTGATCGCGCGGTGTGCGCCCGCATCGAGCTTGGTCTTGAGATTGATCAGATCCGCCTCAGCATTTTGGGCTTCCGGATGCACTTCTGGATAGGCCGCCACAGAGATATCGAAATTACCCACGGTGCGCAGACCGTGCACCAGATCAGCGGCAAAAGCGAAGCCACCGGGCGTGGGCACATAGGTCGTAGAGCCGGCCGGCGGATCACCGCGCAGCGCAACGATGTGACGAATCCCCTCGTTCCAGTAGCCGCGGGCGATATCGAGCACCTCCTCGCGCGTGGCCCCTACACAGGTGAGATGAGGCGCCGCGGTCAGCGAGGTTTCCTTCTGCACCCGCGCAACCACATTGTGGGTGCGTTCACGTGTGGAGCCGTCCGCGCCATAGGTGACCGACACGAAACGCGGCTGCAACGGCGCGAGTCGCTCGATCGAGGCCCACAGTGTCTGCTCCATCGCGGCATCGGCCGGCGGGAAGAACTCGAAGGAGACGGAGACGGGCCGTGTGATTCCGGCCAGTGAGCTGCCGATCTGGTCGTGCAAAGCCTGGTTGTTCATGAACGCACCTCTGACGTCGCGGCTCCGCGCCGCGCTGTTGCAATGAGAAAGTCGCCGCCCTGCAGTGGGCATGGGCGCAGCCGCTCAGCCTGAAGCCCGGCTGCAGTCAGCCAGCCGCGCAGCTGCTGAAGGGGTCGTGTCGGCAGCTGCGATTCCAGCCGCTCCATCTGCTCGACGATGATGAGTCGACCGCCACCGCGCAGCGCGCGAGCCGCCTCGCCGATGACCGCTGCGGGGCGACTGGCATCCGCGAGAACCCGATCCATGGTCACCGTATCGAAGGTGGCGTCATCGACCGGCAGCGCATACATGTCGCCGCGATGGAATTCGCAGTGGCTGAGGCCGGCGCCATGCACACGAGCCCGCGCCAGCTGCAATGCATGAGTGGAGATATCGATGCCAACCGCGTGACGCGCGCGGCGTGCCAGCAGTTCAAGCACTGCGCCACTGCCGGTACCGATGTCCAGCAACTGGCCGACGCCCACTGGACCCACTTCCTCGAGCAGTGGCTCGGCAAACTGCAAGCCGTCAGCGTCGGTGCGTCGCAACCGTCGCGCAGCCATGCGGCCGCGGACCGCAATGACCTGAGTCATCCGTTCGTGATCACGCTGCAGCTGCGGCTCGCCGCGCGCCATCTCATCGAGCAGCTGGCGCAGCCAGCCCATCTGCACAGTGGTCACCGGCGTGCGGTAGTAGACGCACTGCTGTTCGCGGAAGCGATCAAGAAAGCCCGCCTCGGTGAGCAAGCGCAGATGACGGGAAATACGCGGCTGACTCTGACCGAGAATGCGGCAGATCTCGCCCACCTGCAGCTCACCGTGGCTCAACAGTGCCAGCAGGCGCAGCCGTGTCGGCTCGGCAGCGCACTTGAGGGCCAGGACAGAAGCGTCCAGACGGGCTTTGAGTGTCATAAAGTACTTATAAAGAAATCTTTATATGTCTTTTCACTGTATCATGCGCCCAGAGCGGCCCGCCAGCGGCGATTAGTGCCGCGACCCGCATTCTGCTAATCTCCCGCACCTTTTTTGCCATCACGCGGCCCCTGGCCGCCACAGTGACACCACCATGCAGCGTCCGATCCGTAACATCGCCATCATTGCTCACGTTGACCACGGCAAGACCACGCTGGTCGACTGCCTGCTGAAACAGTCCGGCACTTTCGCCGCTCATGAGCGCGTCGGTGAACGCGTCATGGACTCGAATGACATCGAACGCGAGCGCGGCATCACCATCCTGGCCAAGAACTGCGCCATCGAGTATGGTGGCACGCATATCAACATCGTCGACACCCCGGGGCACGCCGACTTCGGCGGTGAAGTGGAGCGTGTGCTGTCAATGGTCGATGCGGTGCTGCTGGTCGTCGATGCGGTAGAAGGACCCATGCCGCAGACGCGTTTCGTGACGCGCAAGGCTCTGGCGCTGGGCCACAAGGCCATCGTCGTGGTCAACAAGATCGATCGCCCGGGTTCACGCCCGGGCTGGGTGGTGGATCAGACTTTCGAGCTGTTCGACAAACTCGGCGCCAGCGATACGCAGCTGGACTTTCCGGTCATCTACGCCTCGGCGCTGCACGGCTGGGCCAGCACCGACCCGACGCGCCAGGAAACGGACATGTCGGCGCTGTTCGAGGCCATCCTGCAGCACGTACCGGCGCCGCCCAATGACTCCAGCGCCCCGCTGCAGCTGCAGATCTCGACGCTCGACTACAACTCGTATGTCGGCCGTATCGGCATCGGACGCGTACGCCGCGGCACGCTGAAGGCCGGTAGCAACGTGGCGCTGCGCTATGGCGACGAGGATCGTGGCACGGCGAAGATTGTCCAGGTGCTGACCTTCCGCGGCCTGCAGCGCGAGTCAGTCTCTGAAGCTGTGGCCGGCGACATCGTCGCAGTCACCGGCATCGAAGACGTGAACATCGGCCTGACGCTGTGCGCGCCGGAGGCGCCGGAAGGATTACCACCGATCAAGGTGGACGAACCGACGCTGGCGATGAACTTCCAGGTCAACACCTCCCCGCTCGCTGGCCGCGAAGGCAAATTCGTCACCAGCCGCCAGATCCGCGAGCGTCTGCAGCGCGAACTACAGAGCAATGTGGCGCTGCGCGTCGAGGATACCGATGAACCGGACGTGTTCCGCGTCTCGGGCCGCGGTGAACTGCATCTGACCATCCTGATCGAGAACATGCGCCGCGAAGGCTACGAGCTCGCCGTCGGCAAGCCGCAGGTCTTGAAGAAGGTCGTCGACGGCCAAGTGCTCGAACCGTTTGAAGCGCTGACCATCGACATCGACAGCGAGCACCAGGGCGCCATTATGGAAGCACTGGGCACCCGGCGTGCAGAACTCACCGATATGGTGGCCGACGGCAATGGCCGCGTGCGCCTGGAGTACCGCGTGCCGGCCCGCGGCCTGATCGGTTTCCAGGGTGAATTCATGACCACCACGCGTGGCACCGGACTGATCAGCCACATCTTCGACGGCTTTGACGTCGTCAAGGGCGAGATCCCGGACCGCCACAACGGCGTGCTGATCAGCAACGAGAATGGCGAAGCCGTGGCCTATTCGATCTTCGCGCTGCAGGAGCGCGGCCGCATGTTCGTGTCACATGGTGACAAGGTCTATGAGGGCATGATCCTCGGCATCCACTCGCGCGACAACGATCTGGTGGTGAACCCGATCAAGACCAAGAAACTGACCAATGTCCGTGCCGCCGGCAAGGACGATGCCATCCTGCTGACGCCGCCGATCCAGCTGACACTCGAATATGCGGTGGAATTCATCGCCGATGACGAACTGGTCGAAGTCACGCCGCAGAACATTCGCATCCGCAAGCGCTTCCTCAAGGAGCACGAGCGCCGTCGTGCCGAACGTGGCGGTGGCGGCGACATCGCGGCGTCCAGCGGCTGAGATCAGTCGTCGCGCATTTCCTGGCCCGGAAACAGCTCTTCGTTGAAGCCGAGGCTGCGCAGGTCGCGCATTCGCTGCGGATAGAGGATGCCGTCGAGGTGGTCCACCTCATGCTGCACGACGCGAGCGTGGAAGCCGCTGACGGTGCGCTCGAAGGGCTGCCCGGTTGCATCGCAGCCCGAATAGCGCAGCATCGTGAAGCGCGGCACGCGACCACGCAGTCCGGGCACTGACAGACAACCTTCCCAGCCTTCCTCCTGGGCAGCATCCAGGGGCTCCAGCACGGGGTTGATCAGCACGGTCTCCGGCACCGCTTCTGCATCCGGATAGCGTGGCGAGGGCCCACCGCCGAAGATCACCACGCGCAGTGGCACGCCAATCTGTGGCGCCGCCAAACCAGCGCCGTTCGCAGCCAGCATGGTGTCGTAAAGATCCGTGATCAGCGCCGGCAGCGCCGGGGACTGGAAATCGGCCACCGGGGCGCTGACCTGAAGCAGTCGCGGATCGCCCATGCGCAGGATACGTCGGATGGCCATGAACCTCTCCCTGGGAAGCCGCGACACTGGCAACAGCGCCCCGCCTCCAATACCATAGGGCGCGAACCGAACCGGCAGGTTACATCAGCCGAGTTCAGCAACGAGTATAAGCAATGCGCTGCAAAACGAGCGCGTCACCCTTCGCGAGGAACCGACGATGAAGCCGATGCTGTACCTGACCCTGACGGCTCTTTTGTTTACCGGCCAGGCGATGGCCGACTGCACCAAGCCGACGACCGACGCCAAGATTCCGAATGGCTCGAAGGCGACCAAGGAAGAGATGATCGTCGCGCAGCGCGCGGTGAAGACCTATGACGCTGACGTCAAGAGCTATCAGGAATGCCTGAAGAAGCAGCAGGATGAGGAAATCGCCAAAGGCGGTGACAAACTGACCGACGAGCAGCGCCAGAAGATTCTCGACAAGTACATCAACCTGTCGAACAGCGAAGTCGACAAGGTCCAGAAGTTCGCCGACAAGTTCAACGTCGAACTGCGGGCCTATAAGGCCAAGAACCCGGCCTGATTCCGCTCATCCCGCCCGTCACGTCAGGCGTGCCGGGCGGGTGCTGCGCAATGCATCGCGCGGCATCCGGCATCAAAGGCCGGGACTGTTGAAAGAATCACAGCGCTCGATCTTGCCGCTGTCGAATCCCCTCTGAAACCAGTCGACACGCTGCTTGGGCGTCCCGTGTGAAAAAGCCTCGGGAAGCACGCGCTGTTTTTCCCTGCGCTGAAGGGCGCGATCCCCGACCGCTGAAGCAGCAGCCATCGCCGCAGCGATATCACCGGACTCGACGTAAGACGTCAGGCCCTTGGCACGATGCAGGGCGTTGGCTTCCCTGGCCCAAACGCCGGCGTAACAGTCCGCCTGCAGTTCCATCGCCAACAGGGCACGAATTGCCACCGTGTTGGTGGAGCGTCGGCGCACATCCTGCACGGCCTCGGTAGCACCCAGCAGCAACTGCATGTGGTGCCCAACCTCATGAGCAATCACGTAGGCTCGTGCGAATTCGCTCGGCGCGCCCGATTGTGTTTCGAGCTCTTTCAGGAAGGACAAATCGATGTACACCCGCTGCTCGCTGGGACAGTAGAAAGCCCCGGACGCAGCGCTGGTCAGACCACAGGCGACCTTGACCTCATCGGTAAAGATCAGCCGCTTTGGCGGCGGATATCGGCCTCCCAGCTCAGCAACTTTCCTGCCCCAGACGTCGTCAGTGTCGGCGAGCACGCGCACCACGAACTGCTCACCCGGATCACGCGGCGCGCCGCCCGGTGGCTGGCCCGGGGCGTTCGCATCATGCGACGACATCTCGTGCTTTTGATCGTGGACTGCTCCCTCAACCCTATGCAGCGGCTTCAGGGAATGGAGCAAGAGAAAGGCCGCGAGCGCCAGCGCGACAAGACACCCGCTCAAATGCAGAGGGATCAACAACCAGCGACCGACCCACACCAGCCGCTCGGTGAGCTTTCCCATGATTCGGCACCACTCCCGCCAACTGGCTCAGGCATCCAGCGGGGGAACTTCAGAGAGCGCCCCCGTCGCGATCATTGTAGTCGGCCAGCGTGGGCGTTGTAGCGCCTCACAGCACCAGTTCGCTGCCCGGTTCCGGCATGCTCACCGGTACATCGCGCAGGAGGCTGGCGAATCCGGTCATCACACTTTCCTCGCCATGCACCAGGATGGTCCGCTCGCGCCCGCCGGCCGCAGCATGCCAGGCCAGCAGTTCTGACTGGTCGGCATGCGCGGAGAAACCGTTGATGGTGTGGATGCGGGCACGCACCGGCACCTGTTCGCCGAACAGTTGCACATAGCGCGCGCCATCGATGATCTGCCGCGCCAGTGTGCCGCGCGCAGCGAAACCCACGAATACGACGGCACTGCGATCATGGCCGAGGTTGTGACGCAGGTGATGCCGCACGCGGCCACCCGTGCACATGCCGGAACCGGCGATGATGACGGCACCGCCCTCGATACGATTGATGCCCATGGAGTCTTCATGCTCACGCGTCATGCGCAGGCCGGGCATACCAAAGGGATCCGAGCCATTGGCCAGCACCGCACGCGCGTTCTCATCGAAGAACTCCGGATAGCGGCGATAGACCTCGACCGTCGAGACAGCCATGGGCGAATCCAGGAATACCGGGAGGTTGCGCGGCAAGCGTCCGTTCTCGGTGGCCTCACGCAGGTAATAGAGGATTTCCTGAGTGCGTTCCAGCGCGAAGCTGGGTATGACGACATTGCCGTGCCGCTTCAGTGTCCCATC
This sequence comes from uncultured Steroidobacteraceae bacterium, assembly GCA_964345055.1. Lineage (GTDB taxonomy): Bacteria > Pseudomonadota > Gammaproteobacteria > Steroidobacterales > Steroidobacteraceae > FEN-1191. The sequence continues at coordinate 6,276 of CAYFPW010000077.1, forward strand.
GATGGCCTCGATCAGCTCATCGACCGAGGCCTGCAACGAGCGGTGCTGACGATCTCCATAGGTGGTCTCCATGAGCACGATATCGGCCTTGGGCGGAGCGGGATCGCGCAGGATGGGGCGGCCGCGATTGCCGATGTCACCCGAGAGCAGGAGGCGTCGCGTGCGCCCGCCCTCCTCGACCTCGAGCAGGACGCTGGCGGAGCCCAGGATATGACCTGCATCGTGGAAGCTGGCCGTCACGCCCTCCCCCAACGCAATGGACTGTTTGTAGCCGACCACACGGCCGAAGCGCTCCAGCACGGCTTCGACGTCTTCACGCGTGTACAGCGGCTTCACGGCACCGGCACCACCGCGACGACGGGACGTACGCGCCGCATCTTCCTCGGCAATGCGCGCTGCATCGTTGAGGACGATGCGGGTCAATTCCGCAGTGGGTGCGGTGCAGATGATCTCGCCACGGAACCCGGCCTTGACCAGCAGCGGCAGACGCCCGCAGTGATCGAGATGGGCGTGCGTCAGCAGCACCGCATTGATGCGGGACGCATCGAAGCCAAACGGCTCGGCATTCTCGGCGTCCAGCTCACGGCCACCCTGGAACATGCCGCAGTCAACAAGGAGCCGCAGCCCGGCGAGCTCAATGCGATGACAGGAGCCCGTGACGTCACGGTCGGCACCGTGGAAGGAAATCTTCATCCTGGCAGTTTAGGACACTGCCACGATGGGCGCAGCAGACCCGCCACCCTGCGGGTCTGCGCCCTGCCGGCCTACTCGTAGCGAAGGGCGTCGATCGGATTGAGGCGCGCCGCGCGGCGTGCCGGTACGAAGCCGAAGATGATGCCCACTGCCGCCGAAACGGCGATGGCCATGACCACGGTGCCCACACCAATGGCAACGGTCCACTTGAGCACCATCGCAATGGCGATGGTGATACCCGTACCCAACGCCAAGCCGGTCAGCCCACCCGCCACACACAGCATGATGGCCTCGGTGAGGAACTGGGCCAGCACGTCGAACGGCCGCGCACCGACAGCCATACGCAGGCCGATCTCGCGCGTGCGCTCGGTGACCGATACCAGCATGATGTTCATGATGCCGATTCCACCGACCACCAGAGACATGGCCGCGGTTGTGGCCAGCAGGTAGCCGATGGTCTTCTGGGTCTCCGCCTGCGCTTCAGCGAACTGCGCAAAGTTCATGACCGAGAAGTTATCCGTCTCGCCTTCCTTGA
>CAYFPW010000078.1:0-7381 GCA_964345055.1 uncultured Steroidobacteraceae bacterium
GATCCGTTCCGGCATCGAATTCCACTGCAACGAAAGCCACGCCGTCGACCACCGTGGACTCGAGCTTATGCACGCCGTCGAGGGCCGCGATGCGATCCTCAATAGGCTTGGCGACAAGGCGTTCAAGATTATCCGGTGTCGCACCCGGATCGATGGCGGTGATGAAGAATGCACTGAGCTTGAGATAAGGGTCTTCTTCACGTGCAATATTCTGGAAGGCGAATACACCGAGGGCGGTCAGACACAGGAAGGCCACCAGCGTGAACTGGTAGCGGCGGATCGGGAACTCGAGCAGCTTCACGGCGTTGCCGTCGCTCGATCGGTGGTGGCCGGAGCGGGCTGCGCGCTGACGCGCACAGCCTCACCGTCATCGAGGTAAGGTGCGCCGGCACTGACTACGATTTCTCCTGCACCCAGGCCATCGCTCAACGCCACCTGTGCGTCTTCCAGAAAAGCAATGCTCACGGCACGACGATGTGCCTTTCCATCGGTGACCACGAACACGCTGGCGCGATCACCGTTGGCCGCGACAATGGCACTGGCCGGCACACGAACGAGAGGCGTCTCGCGTGCTTTCGCTGGCGATACCCGCACCGTCGCCACCATGCCGCTCGCCAGCTCCAGAGATGTGGCGTCGAGCGTCACTTCAACAGGAAATAGCCCGCTGGCCTGATCGGCCGCCAGCGCAATGGCACTCACGGTGCCGCTCACCTCGGTTCCGCGCAGCGCATCGACCGCTACGCTGACGTGATCGCCTCGTCGCAGCTGCACAAGCACGCGATCCGAGACGGCGGCGCGCACCAATTGCCCGCGCACCGGGGATCCCAGCACCAGCACCGGCTGACCTGGCTGCACCAATTCATTCTCCTCCGCCAGTCGCCGCAGGACGGTGCCATCGCGCTGTGCAATGAGTGCAGACCGCTCGCGATTGAAGCGGACCGCACGCAGCTGCGCAGCAGCCAGTTCGCGCTGTGTGCGCAGATTCTGCAGTTGCTCGAGAGTGATCACCTCATCGGCTCGCAGTCTTTCGCCGCGCTCCAGATCGCGTGCGGCTTTCTCATCGAGCTGCTGAGCCTGCGTGACTTGCGCCTCGATTTCCGTGGGCTCGATATCCGCCAACCGTTCACCGGCACGCACCCGTGCGCCGGTATCGACACTCATGTGCCGTATCAGGCCGCCAACCTTGAATGACAAACGCGTCTCGTCGCGGAAGGCAATCACGCCATGAAATGCGATGACCGGATGCGCCGGCCCCACAACCGCCGCCGTAGTGCTGACGGCAGTCGGTTCATTCACCGTCGCCGATGGACTTCCTTTGACACACCCTGCCAGTGCCACCACGGCTGCAATCATGAGCAGAGTCTTAAAGCCATATCGCGAGTCGATCATGGGGCAGCTCCCAATAGTTCCGTGCCGCTGCCGGCGGCAAATTGCAGATCGGCACGCCGCTCGATCAGATCCAGGCGCGTCCACGCCAGATTCAGTTCAGCAGTGGTCAATGCGTTGCGGGCATCGAGAAATTCGATCTGTGTGGAGGCACCTTCATCGCGCTTGCGGCTGGCGATGCGGAAGGCTGCGCTGGCAGCCGCAGCGCGGGCCTGTGCCGCAGCGAGCGACTCCCGTGCGGCCAGCGCTGCATCGAGTGCTGCGCGCGCTTCCATCTCAATTTTCTGCTCCGCGAGTTGCCGCAGATTGTCGGTTTGGCGCGCTGCCAGTCTTGCCGAGGCGATACTGGCGCTGCGTGCGCCACCGTCAAATACCGTCCACTCCAGCAGCAATGAGCCGGAAAGATAGTTGTAGCGCGGCCCGGTACCGAAGTTCTCACCCTGCACTCCGGTATCCACACCGAGTGCCACAGTGGGGCCACGACGCGACTGGGCGGCGCGCAGCTGCGCCTCGGCGCTTTCGGTCGCTCGCCGCAGCTGTTGCAGTTCCGGGCGTGTGCGACGCGCACGCTCGACAACGGCGTTGTCTGAATCAATCTCGTCATTCAGCAGCGCCATCAGCGTGGCATCGTCACCGGGAGCCGCATCCTCCACGACTGATTCCAGCGGTCGGTTCAGCAGCAGGTTCAGCGCGCGCTGCGCTTGGTCGCGACCCTGATCGGCCTCGATGCTTTGCTGTGTTGCGCTGAGCAGCTCAGCACGTGCACGCAGCACGGCGTCCTGAGTGATCCTGCCGTTGGCGTAGAGCGACTCATTGATGCGCAGATTCTCCTGCAGGATGTTCACACTGCCTGCGACGATGAGGGATGCGGCGCGAGCCTTCTGTGTGATCAGGTAGGCATGCGTGATGTCGCGTCGTTGCGTGCGCAGCGCCGCGACGCTGCCGAGTTGTGCGGCCTCAGCCGCGGCGCGATTGGCCTCGATACCGTGGAGCAGGCCCGGGGCATACAGCGGTTGGCGTAACGACAGGTGAGTGTCCTGCTCACGTGCGCGCAGCAGCGGAAGGCCGCTCGGCGTCAGCATGCTAAAACGTGCGGGCTGGCCAATTGAAACCAGCAGTTGGTTCAGTGTTTGATAGGCTGGATTGAGCAGCTCGTCGATGGGTACCGTGATCTCGCGTCCACCACTGTTCACCGTGTAGCGTGAGTTGATGCTCACCTCCGGCCATAAGCGCGCCTGAGCCGCGCGAATTGCCATCTCACTCTGCTGCGCCTGCAGGCGCTGGTTCTCCAGCGTCAGACTTGACTCGCTGCCCAGCCGGACGTAGTCCTCGATGACGGCACTGATCGGCCGTGCGACACTCATCGAGTCGCTCGCGGCAGCAGCCGGTGTGACAGTCGGCAGCAGCGCCAAAAACAGCGACGCGCCCCGCACTGGCAGACGCGTTCTGTTCATGCCCGCGCCTCCAATGATCGTGTTGCGAGACGCAGCGCCTGATCCACAAGTGCGGCCTGATGCAGTCCGTACTGGCTGAGCACCAGTTCCTTGGTGGTGATGATCTGGATGATGCCGTGCATGAAGCCCCACAGCGTCATGCCAATCGCCGCTGGGTCGCCGACATCGCTGTGGATGCTGCCGTCTTGCAGCCCCATTTGGAGCGAGCCGACCAGGATGCCGTGAACTTCATTGCCGGCCGCCAGACAGCTGACGATATTGCCAGCGAGTTCGCCGCCTGCAGGTGCAGTGGCATGGAAGTGCGAGAGCGCAGCGAAGTACACCGGGAATTCGCGTGCAAAGGCGACGTAGGCCCGGCCCATGTCTTGCACCTGAGCCAACCCCGTGATCGGGAGCGCTGCGATCGCGGCGAAGCGATCCTTCAGCACGGCGAGCCCTCGCTCACCGATACCCATCAGCAGATCGTCGCGGTCCTGAAAGTACACATATAAGAGTGCGCGCGAAATCCGCCCCTGCCGGGCCACTTGATCCATGGTGATGGCATCAATGCCCTGTATGGCTGCCACTTTTTCGGCCGCCATCAGGATTTCGGTCCGGCGCCGGTCTTTTTCTTCGAGGCGGCGTTCGCTGAGGTCGTTCATGCCATGAGATTAGGGTCCTTTTGACACAGTGTCAAAGACTAGACGAGCGTCCAAAACTGGGCGCCTGGCCAATATTTGGCCCTTGCGCCCAGCGACCCGACCGATTGCGTCACAGCTCCGAATCGTGGATGGTGCGCCGATGCTCAATGCACTGTGGCTGGGGTTCTTCGTCATCTCGCTGTGCGCGGCGCTGGGCCGCTGGCTGCTCGGCGGCCACCCGGAAGTGTTCGCCGCGATGGTCGCAAGTCTCTTCGAGATGGCCAAGCTGTCGGTGGAGCTCATGGTGCTGCTGTTCGGCACGTTGACGCTGTGGCTTGGGTTCCTGCAGATCGCCGAAGCCGCTGGCCTCATTGCGGTGTTATCGCGTTGGCTTGCGCCGCTGTTCGCGCGGCTGATGCCCGGCGTGCCACGAGGCCATCCCGCCGTCGGACTGATCACCCTGAACTTCGCCGCCAATGCGCTGGGTTTGGACAACGCCGCCACGCCCATCGGACTGCGTGCGATGCGCGAACTGCAAACCTTGAATCCCGAGCCGCGCACGGCCACCAACGCTCAGATTTTGTTCCTGGTGCTCAATGCCTCATCACTGACACTGCTGCCGGTCAACATCTTCATGTACCGGCTGCAGCAGGGTGCGCATGATCCAACGCTGGTGTTCCTGCCGATCCTGCTTGCCACCAGCGCATCTACGCTCACCGGACTGCTGGCGGTCGCATGGATGCAGCGGCTGCGACTGCGCGATCCCGTGGTGCTCGTCTGGCTCGGCGGTATTGCGCTGGGACTGAGTCTGCTGGTCACTTCACTGGTGTCGTTGTCGGCTGCAGCGCTGGCCGCCGTTTCATCACTGGCTGGCAATCTGACCCTGTTTGGTGTGATCGTGATTTTTCTCGCGGCCGGGGCCATTCGCCGAGTGAATGTCTACGAGAGCTTCATCACCGGTGCGCGACAGGGGTTTGATGTCGCAAAGGGACTGCTCCCATTCTTGGTGGCCATGTTGTGCGCGGTGGGTGTGCTTCGAGCTTCAGGCGCACTGGATACATTGCTTGATGGCATACGCTGGCTCGCACAGGCAGCGCATCTGGATACGCGCTTCGTTGATGCGCTGCCCACGGCACTGGTAAAGCCGCTGTCTGGGAGCGCGGCGCGCGCGATGCTGATCGAAACCATGCAGCATCACGGTGTGGATAGCTTCCCGGCACTCCTGGCCGCTACCGTTCAGGGCAGTACCGAGACCACCTTCTATGTGCTGGCCGTGTACTTTGGTGCGGTGGGCATTCAGCGCGCCCGCCATGCTGTGGGCTGCGCGCTACTCGCTGATTTGGCCGGCGTACTGGCCTCGATCGCCGTTTGCTATGCGTTCTTTGGCTGAACGATCCGCAGCGCTGAGTATTCAGCGCCGAGAGTTCAGCGCTTAGTGTTTAGGCTGCGCCGCAGCCAACAACTTCTGGGCTTCCTGCAGTTGCGCGGCATCCATCTTCGCATTCAGCTCAGCCAGCAGCTTTTTCGCAGCGTCATCGTTCTGGGCTGCAGCCAGACTCGCCCATTTGTAGGCCTGAACATTGCTCTGTGGGACGCCCGTTCCATTCGCATACCGGGCGGCGAGGTCCGACTGTGAGAGTGAATAGCCCTGCTCAGCGGCCAGCGTAGTCCACTTGAGTCCCTCGGCCTCGTTGCGGGTCGTGCCTTCGCCCTTCTGCAGCATCAATCCAAGGAAAGCCTGGGCCCACGCATCGCCGCGCGCAGCCACTGGTCTCACGACAGCCAGTGCGCGCGTAAAGTCGTTGTTCACATAGCCATCCAGCCACTGGTTCATCTCGGCTTCTGCGATCTCGGCCTTCTTCAGGCCTTCACCGGGTCGGGTGAGCAGCCCATAAAAGTACTGACCGCGTGCATAGCCCAGATCACCTGACTGCTTGAACAGCCGCGTGGCCTCCGCCACATCCTTGGGGACACCGCGACCCGCCAGATAGAGTCGGCCCAAATGGAACATGGATCCTGCTGCGCCTTTGTCGGCATCGCGTCGGAACCACTTTGCAGATTCGGCGTCGTTGCGTTCGACGCCGCAGGCATAGGCGTAATTCAGGCCCATGTGTGCCATGGCGCCTTCGTGGCCTTGCTCGGCCGCCTTCAGGTACCACTGTGCCGCGGTCACATGATTTTCGGGTGCGGCCGCATTGCCGCGGCCGTAGATGATGCCGAGTTGGTACTGCGCATCGGCATTGCCTTCATTGCCCAACTCCAGAAGGATGGGCATGGCTGCGGCGAAGTCCCGCTTGCTCAGCGCCGCGCGGGCTTGCTCCATCGTGGCAGCGTGTGTCAGTGAAGCAGTCAACAGCAACAGCGCGCCGAGGCTCTTCTTAATCACAGCGTGTCCCCCGATGATTCAGTGTCGATGTTATTTTTTGCCCAGAAAGCGGCTGGTGGCAGCCAGGTCGCATTCGCTGAAGTACATCTTCAGATGGGGCGAATGAACCAATTGCCGGTGGTTGTACAACGGCTTGGCCAGATATTCCGGATCTTCCAGCGTGAATTCGACATCGATGTGAGTGCCGTCCTTCGTCAGACGGTACTTCTCGACAACATGCTTCTTGCCGCCTGAGGGCACGCCGATCTGGTACGGCGATCGGTGATCAGCGAAGTTGGTGGTATCGACCACCAGCGTGTCGCCTTCCCAGTGACCGATCGAATGGCCGGTGGTGAAACGCACGCTCGGATCAGGATGCTTGCGCCCGTCCATGTAGATCGTGCGCACTTCATTGAACCACTCGCTGCGGAAGAGGATGAGCTTTTCCTGCTCCTTGATCTCGAACTCGAGCAGGTAGCCGCGACTGGACAGCAGCGCCGCAGGCGTCGGGCGACCGACACAGGTGGCCTCCGGGTTGTCTGCTGACATCGGGTTATAAGCCGCTTGCGCGGCCTTGGCCTTGTCGTTCAGCGCCAGCGAGGCGCGGAAGAAGCCATCGAACCCGCCCTTGGGTTCATCAGTCACGGAGGCCGGATCCGTCAGCCAGCGACCAGCGATCGACTTTGCCGGCGGTGTGACGGCCGGAGTGTTTACCGCCGGTGCAAGCGTGAGACCGCCTTCTTTCTCAACGGTCTCGACGATGCCGTAATTGCGACCATCCGCCGCTGGATGCGCACGAACAGTGACCTTGTCACCAGCCTTCAGTGTCTCCGGCGTCCAGCCCTTGCGCGCCAGACCACTGAGGTTCGCCATCTGCACTTCCCAGGTCACCGGCTGGCCGTTGCGCTGGCTGCTGACGAGGAAATAGACGTGTGGATTTTTCCAGACGAACTCCTTCACCGTGCCTTGGAAAGACACAAGCTTGCTCATGTCCACCCCGGCATCGCTGTGATGGGGCAGGGCGGGGAGCGCTACAAGTAGGCCTGCGGTAACCGCGAGGGTTCGGATCGGATTGTTCATTCAGGCCTCTAGCGTATTCCGGGTTACTTGCCCATCGACAGGAAGCGGCTTGTCGACTGCTTGTCGCACTCCGCGAAATACATCTGCAGATGTGGCACATGGACGAGCTGCCGGTGATCCGTCATCGGCTTGGCCAGATATTCCGGGTCTTCCAGCATCCAGTCGAGGTCGATGTGAGTGCCGTCCTTGGTCAGGGTGTAGCGCTCGACGACATGTTTCTGTCCGCCGGACGGGATACCGATCTGATACGGCGAGCGGTGATCGGCGAAGTTGGTGGTGTCGACCACCAGCGTGTCGCCTTCCCAATGACCAATCGAGTGACCAGTGACGAAACGTACCTTCGGGTCCGGATGCTTGCGCCCGTCCATGTAGACCGTGCGTACCTCGTTGAACCACTCGCTGCTGATGACGGCGAGCTTCTGCTCCGGCTTGAGCTCGATCTTCATGATGTAGCCGCCGGTGGAAACGATGGCCGC
>CAYFPW010000079.1:0-7305 GCA_964345055.1 uncultured Steroidobacteraceae bacterium
TCCAGCGGAGATAGGCATGTCGCGCATTCCAGCAGCCTTGCGCCGATGGCCGCGTCATGCGGTGCTGTGTCTCTGCGGGCTACTGCTTGCCAGTGCGGTGGTCTACGCGCAGCGGCCATTTCGCGAGTATCCCGGCGTTGAAGGGGATGCTACTGCTCAATTACCTGCCGACTACAACGCTCCGGCCGAATTCGTTCTCGGCCGGCTGATGTTCCCCGCTCAAGGTCGTTGGGGCAATCCCAACTGGAAGCAGGGCTATTCGGCGTGGACCGTCGATTATCCCCTCGGTGATCGAAACTATCTGCGTCACCTCCGTCGCCTGATCAATACGCCAGTGCGCTCAGTGGAACAGCCGGTGGATCTGGACGACGGTGATGATGTGTTCAACTGGCCATTCCTGCTGGCGAGTTTTGTCGGTGGGTGGGATCTCAATAATGCCCAGGCCGCGAAGCTGCGTGAGTATCTGCTGCGCGGCGGGTTCCTGTTGTGTGACAGCTTCTTTGGCAGCGCGGAGTGGCAGGGCTTCCAGACCACCATGCAGCGCGTCTTTCCCGATCGCCCCATCGTCGAGCTATCCGACGACAACCCGATCTTTCACACGGTCTACGATCTCGACAAACGTCGTCAGGTCCGCAATGGACGATCCCTTGTCAGGGGGGGCTATCGGCTGGACGGTATCGATCCGCACTGGCGCGGCGTGCTCGATGACGAAGGTCGGGTGATGGTGATGATCTCGTTCAACAACGATCTGGGTGATTCCTGGCAGTATGCCGACGTTGCGGCATATCCACAGGAGGACACCAATCTCGGCATCCGCCTCGGTGTGAATTTCGCTGTCTATGCGATGACGCACTAGACAGCGACAGCGGCTGCACTGGTATGCGGCCGCGAGTTCACTGACTGTTTCTGCCCGAGGCTACTTCCCGGTCTGACCTTTCGTCGAGTATTGAGGCAGCAGCGCGTGGCCACCAAATGCCGCAGTCAGCCCGGCGATGGCGCACTTCTCGTCCAGCGTGCTGTCGGCACCGCTGACGCCCACTGAGCCGATCATCTGCCCATCCACGACCACCGGGATGCCGCCGATGCCGAGGTAGAAATTGAACATGTTGGGAGCGACGTTGCGGGGCGGGACATAGCCGGCATTTTTCATAGGGACGCCGCGCATGGATGTGGGCTCCCGCAGGCGCAGGGCCGTCTGCGCTTTCAGCAAAGCGGTGCGGGCATCAGCGGGCAATTCGCCGTCCATGCGCTCCATGTGGACCATCTCACCCGCGTTATCCAGTACGTACAGGCTCATCGTGGTGCCGTTCGATGCCGCGAACTCGCGACAGCCGCTGGCCAGTTTCTTGGCGGCAGCCAGAGATATCTGATTGCCCTCCAGCACATGCGCGGCTGCGGCACCCGAGACCACCCACTCCGGCATAAGACTGGTCTGAGGCGCCTTGGTGGAGCCCCAGGTGGGTACAGGCAGGCGCTCACCGCCCGCCGAGCCGTGCTCTGCCGCTTCCGGAATGTCTTCGAGTAGTGGTGGAACCGTGGGTCCGAGCACTTCGATCATCGCCCGATGAACACAGATCTCATCGCTCCAGACCGGCGGATTGGGCCGATAACCGCCTGCGCCGACGAATCCAATGGTCTGGTTGCCCACGATGATCGGCAGACCTCCGGCAACAGGGTAGAGACCTAGTTGCACCTCATAGGCTTCGTCGTTGGGATTGCGGGCCACGCGATTCATCGTGGCCTTGCTCGGTGCGCGCGTCAGCAGTGCGGTACGCGCCTTCATCTCGGCAGTCACGACATTGGTGTAGCCCTGGCCGTCCATGCGGTCGAAGTAGACGTGATTGCCGTCATTATCGAGCACGATGATGGTGTGCTGCGGTGCTTCGCCGTTGATCTGGATGGGATACACGGGATTACCGTCGCGGTCACGCTCAACGCTACGCTTCTCGCCGCGGGCGGCGACCAGCGATTCACAGGTCTCGGCAATCTTCTGCGCCGTGGCGAGGTTGATAGTGGTGTAGTCCTTGATCGTGACGGCTGCCTTGCCGCTGACCACGAACTTCTCCGGCACACTCTGCGCCAAGGCCATTCCGCCAAGTAGGATGCCTACACCGATGGTCAGTCCTGATTTCACGCTGCGCTCTCTCATACGACACAGTCCTCCGGATCCGCCGACCGCAGGGCGGCAGGGGTTTTATTCAAGGGATCGCTCCGGCTAAGGGTTCTTCAACAGGAATTTCTGAATGCGTTTGCCGTCTTCGACTTCACCAGTGTAGACGTTTCCTTTGGAGTCGGTGCCGATCGTGTCGATCCAGTGAAGATTGCCCGCATAGCGGCCATTACCGCCGAACGAGCCGAGCAAGGTGCCGTTCTTGCGCTCATGGATCCACACGCGGTTGTTTGTGCCGTCGGCGATCAGCAGATACTTCTGTTCCGGATCAGCCGAGAACGCCATGTTGAAAGTGGTGCCGCAGGGTGCGCTGGTACCGAATGGCGCGCCGCAGTTGGGGCCGCGCGCCTGAGTGGAGGGATGCACGGTAAAGCTCATGATCCACTTGCCCTCGCGTGTGAACACCTGCATGCGGTCATTGCCGCGTTCGCAGACATACACCAGTCCATCGTGCGAGACATGGATGCAATGCAGTGCGGGTACGAACTGCGCCAGTTCCGGCGGCGGCCCGGAGATGTCGTAGTCCGGTACCGGATCGTTGTCGATGGCGTTCAATGGCGTGCCATGGCCGCCCCAGCCGCGCTTGAAGGCACCGGTCTTCATGTCGAAGACGAGTACGCGCTTGTTGCGTGCGCCATCTGCGATGTAGATCTCCTGAGCCTCATCATCGAGCCCGAAATCCTCGATGCCTGGCAGGAATTCCAACTGCTGATTGTTTTCCGTGAAGGCTCGTCCCTTCGGCCAGCGGTGGCCGAAGTCCCACAACAGGCGGCCATCGGGTGAGAATTTCTGGATGCTGTCGCCCAGGTCGGTGCCGGAGATCCAGACATTCCCCTCGCGATCCACCGCCATGCTCTGCAGGTGCGTGGGCCAGCCTGGAACATAGTCCTTGCCGCCCCATCCCCTGACTACGCGGCCCTCCGGGTCGAGCTCGATGATCTCAGGCCCCAGTACGCAGCACTCCGAGCGCGCTGGCTGTGTCGAGGCCGACAGTTCGTCGGGGCGCGCATCACCAGCGCGATTGATCATCCAGATGTGGTCGTTGTGCCGGTCGATGAACAGGTCGACAACCTGCTGCATGCTCCAATTGTTGGGCAGCGGCTGCGGCCAGAACGGATCGACCTGATAGGTGGGCGCTTGGCCGGCGGCGGTAGTTTTTTCCGCGGCCGGTGTGTTCCATGTAGTCAGCAGCAATCCACTGAATACCCACCACGCCATTCGCCCGAACGACAGATTAGTCAGCATGCTTACGTCTCCATAGCGAACGGGCGAATGCGCTGCGTAGCGACTCAGCCACGGCGAAATGGCACAGGGCTGTTTTTTGAACTCAGCCCTTGTCGTTACCGGCAGCTCGGTGAATGGCTTTGCGTACCTTGCTATATGTGCCGCAGCGGCAGATGTTGGTCATGCCCGCGTCGATGTCCGCATCCGTCGGCTTGGGTTTTTTCTTCAGTAGTGCAACCGCCGAAAGGATCATGCCCGACTGGCAATAGCCACACTGCGGAACATTCTCCGCAATCCAGGCCTGCTGCACCGGGTGGCTCCGATCCTTGGACAGACCCTCTATGGTTGTGATGGCTTTGCTGCCCACTGCACTGACAGGCAGGGCGCAGGAGCGCATCGGCTCGCCGTCGAGCAGTATGGTGCATGCGCCGCACAGGCCCATGCCGCAGCCGAATTTCGTGCCGGTGAGGCCTACGTTGTCACGCAGTACCCACAGCAGCGGGGTGTCCGCATCGACATCGACTTGCTGTTTCTTGCCGTTGATCGTCAGGGTGATCATGGTCAGGCCCTCGCGACGGAGAGTTCGATATTGTGACGGGAGAGTGGCAGCGAGCGCAGGCGCTTGCCGGTGGCCGCAAAGATCGCATTGGCGACCGCCGGCATCACTGAGCCGGTGCCCGGTTCGCCAACGCCGCCGGGCGGTTCCTTGCTTGGAACGATATGGCCTTCGAACACCGGTGCCTGCGACATTATCAAGATCGGGTAATCGTGGAAGTTGCTCTGCTGGACGGCGCCGTTGTTCAGGGTGATCTCGCCGCTGGCCATGGCTGTCAGCGCGTACATCGTGCCGCCCTCGGTCTGCGCCAGCACGTTGGCCGGATGCACGGCAATGCCGCAGTCGATGGCCGTGACGATACGATGGATGATGATGTTGTCGCCGTGCGCCGAGATCTCGGCCACCGAGGCGACGATACTGCCGAAGCCTTCGGTGACAGCGATGCCCTGAAAGCGTCCCGCCGGTGCCTTGCCCCAGCCAGCTTTTTGCGCAGCAAGATCCAGCACGGCGCGTTGCCGCAGGCCCTGCTCATGCTGCAGGAGCGAGCGTCGGAACTGGTAGGGATCCTGCTTGCTCAGAACCGCCAGCTCGTCGATGAAGCCCTCGAACATGAAAGGATTGTGCGAAAGATTGACGGAGCGCCAGAAGCCGAAGCGCAGACCCACGTCTTTGTTCACTCCGGTCACACGGAAATTCGGGAACTGATAGCGACAGTCCGACATGCCACCGGTGTAGGAGGGTGGCCGGTTCGCGCCAAAGTTAGGTTCCGAAGCCGTGACCACGCGGCATTCCAGAGCTTCGACAGTTTTGTCAGCCGCCACACTGGCGCGGAAGCGGATGGCCGCAGCCGGACGGTAGTAGTCGTGCTGGATGTCTTCTTCGCGGCTCCAGAGTAGCTTCACCGGGCGGCCCGCTGCTTTGGCTGCGCGGACGGCCTGGCCCACATAATCGGATTCGCCACGACGGCCGAAGCCGCCACCCAGATACAGGGTGTGCACTTTGACCCGTTCAGCCGGATGCCCCGATGCCTCAGCAGCGGCAGCCTGTGCGTCCTGAGGCGCCTGGGTGCCGCACCACACTTCGCATCCCTCACTGGTGACCTGCGCTGTGCAATTCATCGGCTCCATGCAGGCATGGGCGAGGTAGGGCACTTCGTAGTCGGACTCGATGACATGGCCGGCTGCAGCCAGAACACGTTCGGCAGCGCCGTTGTTCAGTGTGGCAGTGCCTGCTTCAGTGAAGCCTGCGCGCAGCAGGCTGGAGACTTTGGCGCTGTCGACGCCACCCAGCCGACCGGGATCGAACTCAGTCTTGACCTTCTCGAGAGCCTTCTTCGCTTGCCACCAGGACGAGGCCAGTACGATCACGGCATTGTCAAGTGCGACCGTCGAGTGAAAACCCTTCACTCCGCGCGCGCCCGTGTCATCGAAGGATTTGAGCTTGCCAGTGACTGCGGGTGCTAAGCGTATGGCTCCGTACAGCATGTTGGGCAAACGCTTGTCGATACCGTACTGCGCGCTGCCATCCACCTTGTTCGGCACATCGACTCTGGCTGGACTGGTGCCGATGACCTTGAAGTCCTCAGGCTTCTTCATGGCTGGCTGCTGTGGGACAGGAAGTAGGGCCGCAGCGGCTGCAACGCTACCGTAGCTGGTGGTGCGCCCGCTGGGCGTGTGGGTGATGGCGCTGTTGGCCGCGGTGCACTCGCTGGCTGCGACGCCCCAGTTCTGCGCCGCTGCGGCAACCAGCATCTCGCGTGCTGCGGCCGACATCCGACGCAGCTCGTTGTACCAGCCGCGCACGGCAAAGCTTCCAACCGTCGTCTGGCGGTTGTTGAGCGGGTTGTTGTAAACACGATCGGCGGGCGCATCAGCCACTTGCAGCTTGCGCCAGTCGCCACCGAGCTCTTCCATCATGATCATGGGCAGGCTGGTATGGCCGCCTTGGCCCATTTCGACGGCTGGGGTGGTGATGGAGATGGTGCCATCGGGCGCGATGCGGATGAACGCTTCGGGCGGGCGTGTGGGTTGCGCAGCTCCCGGCCGCTGACCGGCGCCAGCCTGCTGTGCATTCAGTCGCAGCCCCAGCGCAAGACCGCTGCCCAGTGTTGCTGCGGTGTAGAGAAAATCGCGACGGGAAACGGCCGGAGTATCGGCGGATGGACTGTGGCCCATTTGAAAACCCCCTCCAGATCTATTCTTGCCGCCATTCTAGCGGAACGACTGGTGCTCTGTGACGTCCGCCGCTTTCTGGTACATTTCCGAATCATGAAATGGTTTGCCGCCGTGCTGGGACTTGCGCTGGTACTGTTGCAGTACCGGTTGTGGCTCTCTGAGGACGGGGTTCGCGGCGTCATCCAGATGCGGGCAGCCGTTGCTGCGCAGCGCGCACAGAACGATCGCCTAGCTGAACGTAATCTGCAGCTTGCCGCCGAAGTGCGCGATCTCAAGCAGGGCGACGAGGCTCTGGAGGAGCGTGCCCGCAACGATCTGGGCATGATTGCCACCGGCGAGACCTTCATTCAGGTGGTGCAGGGCAGGGGCAGTCCGTCGGTCAACAGCGCCGCGCCTGCCACCCCGCCCACGCGCTCCGCCGCCCACTAGGCTCTCTGGCCGATGTCTTCGTTGCCGCCCTATTGGCTGCTGATGCCGGCCGCTGGCACCGGCTCGCGATTTGGCGGACCCATTCCCAAGCAGCATCTTCCGCTGGCTGATGCCACGGTGCTTGAGCACTCGCTCCGACCCTTCCTCGCGGATCCGCAATGCTGCGGTGTGGTGCTCGCGATGGCTGAGGGTGATGAGCGCCGCTCCGCCTTGCGCGCAACCCTGCCGCCGTCGGTTTGTTTTGTCGATGGTGGTGCCGAGCGCGTCGATTCGGTCCTTGCGGCTCTGGATGCGCTGAAGGGCCTGGCGGCCGATGAGGAATGGGTCCTGGTGCACGATGCGGTTCGCCCCTGTTTGGCAGCCAGCGACCTGAAGCGACTGCTGCAAGCTGGTCAGACGTCGGCCGACGGGGCGTTGCTGGCGGCGCCGGTGGCTGACACGCTGAAGCGTGGCGGCGGCGACGGGTCGGTGGCCGCCACTGTGCCGCGAGCAGGTCTGTGGCGTGCGCTCACTCCGCAGATGTTTCGTATCGGCGCGCTGCGCCGGGCGCTGCTCTTAGCCCGACAGGGCGGACGTGTGCCCACGGACGAAGCCGAGGCGATGGAATGGCAGGGCGCGCGGCCGCTGCTGGTGGCAGCGGGACAAAGCAATATCAAGATCACCACGGTTGACGATTTGCCGCTGGCCGCGGCGATACTGATCGCACGCACAGGAGAGGCACCATGATCCGGGTGGGAAGCGGTTACGACGTC
>CAYFPW010000080.1:0-7246 GCA_964345055.1 uncultured Steroidobacteraceae bacterium
TCATGAAGTTGGTAGTGCCAGGCTCGCGATAGCGAAGACGGTAGTAATAGCGGGTGTTCGGCTTCAAATTGTCGATCAGCGTGCTGACGGGCTCGCGATTCGCAAACCGGAATTGCGCCGTCTTGCCGGTGTATGAACCGGTCTTCGTGCCGTATTCATAATAAGCTTCGAGATTCTTGAGCGCCGAGGCATTCACCGTAATAGAGGTGGCCGTGGGCCGCCCCAGCAACTCCTGCGCATTGAACAGCGGATCGTCGGAACCGCGCGGGTTATTGCCATAGCCAGCATTGGAAGGCTGCGGCACCGTCACCGACTTCGTATCCTTGACCGATTCCTTGAACTCAAAGCTCTGCGGATCCCGGTAGCGCTGCTGCGCGACGGCCATGGCCATGACGGCCAGAGACCCGGCCACCCATATTCCAATCTTCTTCATTTTGCGCACCCGTTGTCGTGTTGGTATGACGGCGCCGCTGCGGCAGCGACTGCCTGCGAACGCACCCCAGAGCGGCATTATCCGTGCGATTGCCGGCAGGCTTCAACCAGCTGCGTCGCAACGGGTGACAAAGCCGCGCCCCGGGCTGAAAATGGCTGCTGTCCCATCACCGATGCAACGAGGCTTGCCGTGCAGAAACCCCGTCTGATCTACTTCGACTTCGCCGGCAGCCGCGGCGAGGAATGCCGAATCGCACTGCATCTCGCAGGGGTCGATTTCGAGGATGTCCGGGTCCAGTCCAAGGATTGGCCGGCCATGAAGGAGACCATGCCCTTCGCAGCGCTGCCCGTACTGGAAATGCCTGGCAAACCGCTGCTGGCTCACTCCAATGCCATCCTCGTGTTTATCGGACGGCAATTCGGGCTGCATCCTGTGGACGCGTTCGAGGCGGCTCATCATGAATCGCTGATGTGCGCGGTCGAAGATCTGCGTCACAGCATCTCGCCTACTCTGCGCATCGCGGATCCAGAGCAGAAGCGTCAGGCTCGGGAAGCACTGGCTGCGAAGGAACTGAAGAACTGGGGCAGCCAGATGGAGCGGCAGCTGCAGGGCGGGCCATTTATCGGTGGCACCCAGCTAATGGTGGCCGATATCAAGATCTACATGCTCGTGCGCTGGCTGGTCTCAGGCGTACTCGATCATATCCCCACGAAGGTACTGGACCATTGTCCAAAGCTGCTGCAACTTTATCGCGCTGCGGCCGAACACCCGGGCATCAAGGGCTGGCTGGCACGATCCGGAACTTGAGCGGCGCCCGCGCGTCTCATCGGGCCACCCAGAAGTACAACAACCAGGTGTTGTTGTCGGAGGCGTTGCGCCCGATCAGACCTTCGGGATCGTAATTGCGCGTCATACCCTGGTACTGGTCCCACTGGCGGTACTGCAGGCCGACGCGGACATACTGGTTCGGCTGGACAAACGCTTCAGGAATCCACAGGCGTGAATCCGGCCTGGCAGAACCATTCAGCGGATAGGCCAGCGCATCGGCACTGCCGGACACCGTGGTACGGGCCAGCGAGGCCCCGTAGCGTGCGCGATAGCTGTAGGTCAACTTGAGGCGCCAGTAATCCAGACTGTTGCGGGCGTTGCCGAAGACGTCCAATACCGCCGGGTTCGCCGCATTCCACAGCCTATCGTCATAGCGCTGCTTCTCGTGCGTGTAGCTAAACATAGCC
Organism: uncultured Steroidobacteraceae bacterium; assembly: GCA_964345055.1. Lineage (GTDB taxonomy): Bacteria > Pseudomonadota > Gammaproteobacteria > Steroidobacterales > Steroidobacteraceae > FEN-1191. The sequence goes on from CAYFPW010000080.1 coordinate 1,669, forward strand.
GTGACGGCGTGCGGATCAAGCAGGTACTGGTACTGCCCATCCACGCCCAGATCCTGCCAGTGAGCCGCAGGACTCGAACGGTCACGAGGTTCGTAATAGGAACTCCCGTCCAGCCCGTGCGCACCGAGCATCACACTCTGCCCGGACCAGTCATGGCTCAGCGCCACTCGCCAGTAGGCACTGGTGCCTCTGAGCGCGCTGAAAGGCTCGGTCAACGACTCCCCAAGAATGGACAAGACGCCAGTCGCTGCACGATAGGCACCCACCTCGGCATAGAGGCGATCATTCCAATATCCGTAGGCACTCACACCGGCGGACACCTGCCCCAAAGACTGGTCAAACGGCACTGCCGGCAAATCAAACGGAACGGTGCTGGCGAGCGCATTGCCAGTGGGCGTGTACGTCGACACGGGTGTGAAGGAACTGTTGAAGGTATTCCAGACGTCGCTGACGCCGGGGTTGTTGTTCAGCGTGAGCCCATAGATCAGAGACCCCCGCTCCCCGACCCACTGGTTGGCATAGCGCAGATCCAACTGGTCGATGTGACCCTTGCCACGCCAATGACCCTGATCGTCCTGGTGATCGTAGACATCGTAGGTCCACTGGATGAAGGTGCCGATGTTGTCGGTGATGCGACCACAGCAGAACAGGCTCGCTGTGGTGAACTCAGGCTGACCATCGCGTGGAAAATCGGTGGCCGGCGCCGCGCTGCCCACATGCGACGCCACCTTGGCCAGTGACGCCACGGCCATACCAGCCAGTGGTACCGGAACGCGGGCTCCGAGCGTATAACCCGTGAGCTTGAACCGACGCCCGTAAGAGGTCAGCTCGGGATACTGGCCGCCCGCGTGACAGGCGCTGCAGTCCTGCCCGGTCTGCCGCGCATACAGCGGGATGGCGTTTGACGCGTGGGGCCAAGCCATCGCGATGAATATAACCATCAGCCAGCCAGAAACACCCTTGCGATCCGGGAAGTTCACTCCAGCGATCGTTTTCTCCGCAGCCATGCTCAGACTCCACGTCTTTTAGGGCATTTGTCGAATGATCCAATGCGTCGACCTGCCCGGGTATCAGTAGAATGCGCAGCGGCTCTATGCATCGGACCCGCCTGCCTACACCGCCTGTGGCGGGCACATGGCCGAACCCACATGATGCGGGCGGCTGCCCTAGGCCAAAGAGGATGTCGGAACCTATGAGAACTCGCCGTGTCCTGCTGCTGACTGTGTCCTGCCTTTTTTCCATTGCCGCCATGGCTGATGAGGGCATGTGGACTTACGACAATTTCCCCGCTGCACAAGTCAAAGCCCAATTCGGTTCCACCATCGACCAATCCTGGCTCGACCGGGTGCGCACTGCGACCGTCCGGCTCGCCGGCTGCACCGGCTCATTCGTCTCCGGAGACGGATTGATACTCACCAACCACCACTGCGTCGCCAGCTGTCTGGCCGAGCACTCCTCCAAGGATCGCAGTCTCCTTGAGACCGGCTTTCTGGCACGCGGCCGCGAACAGGAGGTGCCGTGTGCGGCACAAGTGGCGGATGTTCTGGTCGAGATGGAAAACATCACTGAGAAAGTGGCTGCGGCCACGCGCAGCAGCGACGATCGCACAGCAAACGAAGCGCGCAACCGTCGCATGACAGAGCTGGAAGCCGCCTGCGAGAAGTCGTCCAAGCTCAAGTGTCAGACCGTGACGCTGTATAACGGCGGGCAATATTTCCTTTACAAGTACCGCCGCTACACAGACGTGCGGCTGGTCTTCGCGCCCGAAGCCGATGTCGCGGCCTTCGGCGGCGACCCAGACAATTTCCAGTATCCTCGCTGGTGCCTCGACATGGCCCTGCTGCGCGCTTACGCCGACGGCAAGCCCGCATCGATCGCACACCCCTTACACATCGATTTCGCGGGCCCTACGGAAGGCGCGGCGGTTTTTGTGTCGGGTCATCCGGGGTCCACCAATCGCCTGTTGACGACGGCCCAGCTGCGCTTCCTGCGTGACGTCGAGCTGCCCCAGACACTGCTGCGCAGTAGCGAGCTGCGTGGCCGTTATATCCAGTTCGCGAAGAGCAGTGAGGGGGCTTCCCGAATCGTTCAAGAATCACTTAATAGCCTGGAAAACACCATCAAGGTACGCCGCAAGCAACTCGATGCACTGCATGATGAATCGCTTTGGACTGCGAAACAGCGCGAGGAAAGCGCACTGCGCGCCGGGATTGCGGCATCCCAATCGCTGAAGTCGCTGGGCGATCCCTGGCAGTCCATCGAGCAGGCACTGGTGATCGAACGCACTCTGGCCACCGAGGCGTCATTTCTTGAAGGGGCCGTCGGCTACAACAGTCGTCTCTACCGTTATGCACGCACCTTGATCCGTGCGGCGGCAGAGCGCGGAAAACCGAACACGGAGCGACTGCGGGAATACACCGACACCGCCTTGCCGCGACTACGCCAGACGATGGCTGCACCCGTGCCCATCTACCCCGAACTCGAGCAGCTGACACTCACCTTCGGTTTCGAGCGCATGCGCGAATGGCTTGGCCCAGATCATCCGCAGGTCCGGGCACTTTTGGCCAACACCTCGCCCGACCAACTGGCAGCAACGCTCATCGCCGGTTCAAAGCTGGACGACCCCGCGGTACGTCTGGCGCTGTGGGAAGGCGGAAAAGCTGCCGTTGATGCCTCCACCGATCCGATGATCAAACTGGCGCGGGAGTCAGACGCTGCGGCCCGCGCCCTGCGCAAGCGAATGGAAGACGAAGTTGAGGCACCCATTCGGCGCGCTGAGGAGCAGATCGCCCGCGCCCGCTTTGCGCTTTACGGCACGCAGGTCTATCCCGACGCCACCTTCACACTGCGACTCAATTTCGGTTCGGTGCAGGCCTGGACGGAAAATGGCGTACAGCTCTCGCCCTACACCCGTCTGGGGACAGCCTTCGCGCGCGCCACCGGCAACCCGCCGTTCCGTATGCCCGAGTCTTTCATGCGCGTCCGCGACCAGCTGGACATGAACACTCCGGTGAATATTTCGACTACCAACGATATCGTCGGCGGCAACTCGGGCAGTCCGCTCATCGATGCCAAAGGCGATGTGGTGGGCCTGATGTTCGATGGCAACATCCATTCCATCTCCGGCGCCTATTGGTTCGATACCGAAAAAAATCGCGCCATCGCCGTACATCCCGCGTTGATGCGCGAAGCGCTGACCAAGGTCTATCACGCCGACTCCCTATTGGCTGAACTCAGCGCACACTGACGCGACCCACGGACCTGCGACTGGCGACCCACCCAAAAGGACGTCCCGGCGCAGCCAGCCACGGGCGCATTAAAACAAAGCAACGGAACTGGCTCCCGCAGACGTTGTCTATTGATCGTAAGAGCGGATCTTCGACTTGATTTTAACCCTTCATCGAGCGATTTCGTGCTTGATCATCAATTCACTGAGGGAGTTCAAGCCATGGTTAGAAAGTTTGTGAAAGCAGGTTTGACCGGAGCCCTACTGGCCATCGCACTGAGTGCGGCGGCTCAGTCAGCGCCGACCGATTCAGGAACCACTGCGGGTTCCACTGCCTCAACGGTCAGCCAGAGCTGCCATAAGGGTAGTGGCACTCACAAGGGCACCAGCGCCCATAAAGGTAGCGGTGCTCACAAGGGTACTAAGGGAAGCGGCGCGAACAAGGGAGCCAAGAAGGGCTCCTGCGCTCCGCCAACCAGCACGCCCTCGGCATAGCTGAGAGGCGCTCAGCCTTCAGTCAGCCGCTCCCCCGGCTGACTGAAGGCTGGATGCGCTGATCCGCCAACCGCGGGCGCAGCCCCTGGAAGGCGAGCGTCGTCATCGGTCCCAGACCGATCGTGAACTAGAATGTCGACATGCGGCCACTCGCCTTCGTCGATCTGGAGACCACCGGCTCCAACGCCTCACTGGATCGGATCACCGAGATCGGCGTGATTCTGGTCGATGACACCGGTGTCGAGGAGTGGACATCGCTGGTTCATCCCGGCTGCCGCATTCCGGCATTCATCCAGAGCCTGACCGGCATCAGCGACGCCATGGTGGCAGACGCCCCGCCCTTCGAAGACCTCGCGCCGCGGTTGCATCAGATGCTGGAAGGGAGGCTGTTCATCGCGCATAACGCGCGCTTCGACTATGGCTTTTTGAAGCAGTCGTTCCGCCGCGCTGGCAGCGACTTTCGCATCCAGACTCTCTGTACGGTGCGGCTCTCTCGTGCACTCTACCCAGGGCACCGACATCACAACCTCGACGCCCTGATCGCACGTCACGATCTGGTCATCAGCGATCGTCATCGTGCACTTGGCGACGCCCGCTTGATTCATCAGTTCTGGCAGCAGGCCAGCACCGCCGTGTCGGAATCTGAATTTGAGGCCACGCTCCGACAATTGACCACCCATGCCAGTCTGCCGGCGCACCTGCCGCAACATCTGCCTGACGAACTGCCGGAGGCCAGCGGCGTTTATATCTTCCGCGGTGACGAAGATCGTGTGCTGTACGTCGGCAAGTCGCGCAACATCCGGCAGCGCGTACTGTCTCACTTCGGCACCGATGTGACTTCTCCAAAGGAAATGCGTCTGAGCCAGCAGGTGCGGCAAGTAGAGTGGATCGAAACCGGCGGCGAGATTGGTGCACTGCTCAAGGAGGCCACGCTGGTCAAGTCGCTCCAGCCTCTGCACAACCGTCGGCTTCGCGCCAGCGGAGATCTGTGCTCAGTGATACTGCTGGACGGGCCGCTGGGGCCACGTATCGAAATCGCCGCCGCGCGTGACCTCGACCTGCGGAAAGCAACAAATCTATACGGGCTGTTCAACAGCGAGCGGCAGGCACGTAGCGCGCTGCTGACACTGGCCGATGAGCACCAGTTGTGTCGACAGGCGATGGGTCTAGAGGCCCAGGCCAGCGAGCGCGGCTGCTTTGCACGTCAGCTCGGCCGTTGTCGTGGCGTCTGCATCGGCGAGGAGGCTGCCGCACGTCATGCCATCCGGCTGCTGGAGGCCATGGGCAAACTCAAGCTTCAGAGCTGGCCATTCCCGGGCGCGGCATGTCTGCGGGAGGGCCGGGATGTGCACTTGGTGAGCAACTGGGCCTACCTTGGCACGGCGCGAAGCCATGATGAATTATACGAGCTACTGGCCGCCCCGCAGCCACGCTTCGATCGCGACTGCTACCGCATCCTGCGCAGCCAGCTGCATCGCATAGAACCGTTGCCGGCCCACTCCTAACGATAGATCAGCAGATCGACCACGCGCTCCTGCCAGTCACGCTCATCGTGTAGCGCCAGCGCATCCAGATCTGAGGGAACCGCAGCCCTGTCATCGACCCAGTCGCGCAGCAGCGTGCTGCCGTTAATGATGTCGATGGCAAGACGATCGCGCTCGTACTCATAAGCGAAATCGCGCCAGAGCGGATAATCAGGCTGCAGCTGTCGCAGTGCTTTGAATGCCAGTGCCACCAGTCGCCATGGACGGAACGCATGATGATCGTATGCGGTGTCGTCCACATGCAGCTGGATGCCGGCGCAGAGCTGCCCGGTGAATTTATGGAAGGTCGGCTCGAACCAAGTGCTGCGCAGGC
>CAYFPW010000081.1:0-1952 GCA_964345055.1 uncultured Steroidobacteraceae bacterium
ATCGGCGCGACCCGGCCCTCGAGGCCCGTGAGGCCTCCGGGCAGCGCTTCGCAGTCGTTTATCAACTGCTGTCGATCCGGTACAACCAGCGTCTCTCCCTCAAAGTCTGGGCGGAGGGGGGCGAGGAGCCGGCGGTCGACTCGCTGGTCGATGTCTGGGCCAGCGCCAACTGGTTTGAGCGCGAGGCCTTTGACCTCTACGGAATCCTGTTCCGCGACCATCCGGACCTGCGCCGAATCCTCACTGACTATGGCTTCATCGGGCACCCGTTCCGCAAGGATTTCCCTCTGATCGGTAACGTCGAAGTGCGCTACGACGAACAGTTGCGCCGTGTCGTATACGAGCCGGTATCCATCGAGGCGCGCACGCTTGTGCCGCGTGTCATCCGCCACGATGAGCGCTACGACCCGATCGTGAATGAGGCTGCAGCCAAATGAGCGGCGAGATCCAGAATCTGACGATGAACTTCGGCCCGCAGCATCCGGCAGCGCACGGCGTGCTGCGTCTGGTGCTGGAGATGGATGGCGAGGTGATCCAGAAGGCTGATCCGCACATCGGTCTGCTCCATCGGGGTACTGAGAAGCTGGCCGAAAACAAGCCCTTCAATCAGTCCATCGGTTACATGGACCGTCTGGACTATGTATCGATGATGTGCAATGAGCACGCTTACGTGCTCTCCATCGAGCGGTTGCTGGGTGTGCAGGTGCCTTTGCGTGCGCAGTACATCCGCGTCATGTTCGATGAGATCACGCGTGTCCTGAATCACCTGATGTGGCTCGGGGCGCATGGTCTCGACATCGGTGCAATGACGGTTTTCCTGTATTGCTTCCGTGAGCGCGAAGATCTGATGGACTGCTATGAGGCGGTTTCGGGCACGCGCATGCATGCCACGTACTATCGCCCAGGTGGTGTGCACCGCGATCTGCCGGACAGCATGCCGAAGTATCAGGCCTCGAAGTGGCGCAGTCAGGCGGATGCCGATCGTCTCAACCGCGGCCGTGGTGGCACGCTGCTGGACTTCATCGAAGCTTTCACGGAACGCTTCCCGCGCTGCGTCGACGAATACGAAACGCTGCTGACAGATAACCGTATCTGGAAGCAGCGCACCGTCAATATTGGCGTGGTCTCTCCAGAGCGCGCGCTGCAGCTGGGTTTTTCCGGTGCCATGCTGCGCGGCTCGGGCATCGAATGGGATCTGCGCAAAAAGCAGCCTTACGAGGTCTATGCCGATCTAGATTTCGACATTCCGGTTGGCGTGAACGGTGACTGTTACGACCGTTACCTGGTTCGAGTCGAGGAAATGCGTCAGTCCAATCGCATCATCAAGCAATGCGTCGATTGGCTGCGCAAGAACCCGGGGCCGGTGATGACGCCCGATGCCAAGATCCATGCGCCGAAGCGTGAGCAGATGAAGGGCAACATGGAATCGCTGATTCACCACTTCAAGTTCATGACTGAGGGTTACTGTGTGCCGGCGGGCGAAACCTACGCGGCCGTTGAGGCGCCCAAGGGTGAGTTCGGCGTCTATCTGGTCTCTGACGGAGCTAACAAACCATTCCGTCTGAAGTGCCGTGCCCCCGGCTTTGCGCATCTGGCTGCTCTGGGTGAGATGGTGACGGGGCACATGCTTGCCGACGTCGTTGCGGTGATTGGCACCCAGGACATCGTCTTCGGGGAGGTTGACCGCTGATGACTGCTCCGGTTGGCAATATCGAACTTCTCTCGGCCCATACGCGCGCCGAGATCGATCATTGGGTCGCCAAATTCCCGGCCGGGCGTCAGCGCTCGGCGGTAATCAGTGCGCTGCGCTTTGCGCAGGAGCAGAACAACGGCTTCCTCACGACTGACTTGATGAATGCGGTCGCGGAATATCTCCAGCTTCCGCCCATCCAGGTGTATGAAGTCGCGAGCTTCTATTCGATGTTCGAGACGCATCCCTGCGGTCGGCACCA
>CAYFPW010000081.1:2052-7234 GCA_964345055.1 uncultured Steroidobacteraceae bacterium
GCGCCGATGCAGAAATATGCCGTGTGCAACTCCGACGAGAGTGAGCCCGGTACCTGTCACGATCGCGACATCCTCCGGTTCAATCCGCATTCGTTGATCGAAGGCATGGCGATCGGTGCTTATGCGATGGGCGCCACCGTCGGGTACAACTACATCCGTGGCGAATTCCTCGGCGAGCCCGTGCCGCGCTTCGAGGCGGCTCTTCAGGAGGCGTACGCAGCGGGACTGCTCGGCAAGAATATTCACGGCAGCGGGATCGACTTCGATCTCTACACCTTCGTTGGAGCGGGTGCGTACATCTGTGGCGAGGAAACAGCCTTGCTTGACTCGCTCGAGGGCAAGCAGGGCAAGCCGCGCTTCAAGCCGCCGTTTCCGGCGGCATTTGGCCTCTATGGCATGCCCACCACCATCAATAACTGCCAGAGCTTCGCCTCGGTGCCCACCATCCTTCGCAAAGGGCCTGAATGGTTTGCCAAGCTCGGTGTTGCCAACAGCGGTGGCACCAACATCTTCTCGGTGTCCGGTCACGTCAATAATCCAGGCAACTTCGAGTTGCCGCTGGGCATTCCGTTCGCAGAACTGCTGGAGATTGCCGGTGGTGTCTGGAAGGGACGCAAGCTCAAGGCGGTGATACCCGGTGGGTCATCGACCCCGGTCGTTCCGGCCGAGGCGATGATGAAAGTGACCATGGATTACGATGCGCTGCGCGCAATCGGTTCGGGCGTGGGTTCGGCGGCAGTCATCGTCATGGACGACAGCACCTGCATGGTGCGCGCACTCGAGCGCCTGTCCCGATTCTACAAGTCGGAGTCCTGCGGTCAGTGCACGCCATGCCGTGAGGGAACGGGCTGGCTGCAGCGCACACTGCGCCGCATCCTTGACGGCAAGGGCAGGCGTGAAGACCTGAACCTGTTGCTCGATGTCGCTGGCCGCATCGAGGGTCACACGATCTGCGCACTGGGCGATGCGGCAGCATGGCCAGTGCAGAGCTTCCTCAAGCATTTCCGGCATGAGTTCGAATACATGATCGACAACGGTGGTCGGAGCATTGTCACCGCCTCGCGGGAAGCAGCATGAGCGATCCGGCACCTCCCACCGATCTGGTGAATGTCGAGGTCAATGGCGTACCCGTTCAGGGCCGCAAGGGCGCCATGATCATCCACGTCACGGATGCCAATGGCGCTTACGTGCCGCGCTTCTGTTACCACGACAAGCTGCCGATCGCAGCCAACTGCCGCATGTGCCTGGTCGAGGTGGAGAAGGCCCCCAAGCCGTTGCCAGCCTGTGCCACTCCGATTGCCGAGGGCATGAAGATTTTCACCCATTCGCCCAAGGCGCTGGGAGCGCAGAAGGCGACGATGGAATTCCTGCTCATCAATCATCCGCTGGATTGCCCGATCTGTGATCAGGGCGGCGAATGCGAACTGCAGGATCTGGCCGTGGGTTACGGTCGCAGCGTCTCGCGCTACACCGAAGGCAAGCGCGTTGTGAAGGACAAGAACCTCGGTCCCCTTGTCTCCACGGATATGACCCGTTGCATCCACTGCACGCGCTGCGTGCGCTTCGGTCAGGATGTGGCAGGTATTCAGGAGCTGGGCACTACCGGCCGCGGCGAGAACACCGAGATTGGCACCTTCATCGAGAAGAGTGTCGATCATGAGTTGTCGGGCAACATCATCGATCTTTGCCCGGTAGGTGCTCTCAACAGCAAGCCATTCCGTTTCAAGGCGCGCTCCTGGGAAATGACCCAGCAGCCGCTGGTCTCTCCGCACGATGGCGTCGGCAGCAATCTCTACGCGCATGTGTTGCGCGGTCGCGTGATGCGAGTGGTGCCGCGGCCCAATGAGGCCATCAACGAGACCTGGCTGGCGGATCGCGACCGCTTCAGCTACGAGGGTATCTACAGCGACGACCGGGCGCAGTGCCCGATGGTTCGCCAAGCCGATGGCGGCTGGAAGGAAGTTGACTGGGATACTGCGTTGGCAGCGGCGGCGGAAGGGCTTCGTTCCAATGGTGAACTGGGAGTTCTCGCCCATCCTTCCAGCACACTCGAAGAGCTGTACCTGCTGGCACGTCTGGCCGATGGGCTGGGAACAGCGAATATCGATCATCGTCTCCTGCAGCGCGACTTCCGGGATCAGGGTGCCGATCCGATCCATCCATCGCTCGGACTGCCGATCGTCGCTGTCGAGAAGCTGGGCGCTCTGCTGGTCATCGGCTCGAACCTCCGTGCCGAGGTACCGATTCTCGCGCACCGCGTTCGCAAGGCGGCCCGCGCTGGAGCAAGTGTCTCCTTCATCAACCCCACGGCCTACGACTATCTGTTCCCGGTTGCGCAGAACCTTGCGGTGGCGCCTGCCGCCTGGGTGCGGACGCTGGCCGGAGTTCTGTCAGCGGCCCTGAATGGCGTCGCTCCAGAGGGCGAGGTGCGCTCGCTGTTGCAGGGCGTTCAGCCGACCGCAGCAGAGACAGCGATCGCTGCCGCGCTTCGAGGGAGTGGTAGTAAGGCCCTTTGGCTGGGTGCACTCGCGATCGGCCACCATGACTTCGCCACCGTGCGCCTGCTGGCGCGCGAGCTGGCTCGTGTCACCGGCGCCAGCCTTGGCGAACTGGCGGCAGGCGGCAATGCAGCCGGCGCCAGCCTCGCCGGTGTGTTGCCGCATCGTGCGCTCGGCGGCATGCCTCGTCAGCGCTCCGGTCTGGATGCGCGTTCGATGCTGGAAAAGCCGCTGGGTGCGTACCTGCTGTTTGGTACTGAGCCGTGGGCGGACTCGCGGGTCTCTCAGGCCCAGAGCACGCTGGCTCAGGCACGTTTCGTGGTTAGCATCACGCCGTTCGTCAGCGATGCGACGCGTGCCGTGTCGCATGTGATTCTCCCGGCGGCCACCTTCGCCGAGACCTCAGGTACCTGGGTCAATCTGGAAGGTACTTGGCAAAGTGTTCCGGGGGCTGCCAAGCCACTCGGTGAGGCGCGTCCGGGCTGGAAGGTGCTGCGTGTGCTGGGAAATCAGCTCGGACTTCCGGGCTACGAGTATCAAAGCTCCACGGAGATCGTTGACGAGCTGCGTGCGCGCCTCAACGGTGTCGCCACACCGGCCTACCAGAGTGCCTTCAGCCCCGCCGCAATTACGGGCACCGGGCAGGAATTGAGTGACGTGCCGATGTATCAGATCGACCCACTGCTGCGTCGCGCCGGTTCACTGCAGCGGACGCGCGCCGGTCAGCAACCGGTCATGGTCTTCCCGGAGAATTGATCGATGCATTCCCTGCCACAAATCTGGAATGCATTGCCGGGCTTCGTGCAGTCTCTGGCGTTCATTCTCGCTGTCACCATCGTCCTGATTCTCTCGGTTGCGTATCTGACGCTGTTGGAGCGAAAGATCATCGGCTGGATGCAGCTGCGGCGCGGACCCAATCGCGTGCGCCTGTTCGGCATCCCCAACACGGAATACATCGGGCAACCGTTTGCGGATGTCGTGAAGCTACTGCTGAAAGAGATTGTGATCCCGGCCCGCGCCAATGGAGTGCTGTTCCGGGTTGCTCCGGCACTGGCGCTGATTCCGGCTTTCGCCACCTGGGCGGTGATTCCGGTCGCTCCAGGTTTTGCCATCGCCAACGTTGATGCGGGTCTGCTGTATGTGCTTTCGCTGACCTCGGTGGGCGTATACGGCGTGATCCTCGCTGGCTGGGCATCGAATTCGAAGTATGCGTTCCTCGGTGCCATGCGTTCGGCGGCGCAGATCGTCGCCTATGAGATCGCCATGGGCTTTGCGCTTGTGGGCGTGCTCATGGCCGCGGGCAGCCTCAATCTGGGCACCATCGTGGAGCATCAGCGCGGCATGGTGGCTGCCTGGAACTGGTTCTGGTTGTTCCCGCTGTTTGTCGTCTACTTTATCTCGGGCGTCGCAGAAACCAACCGTGCCCCGTTCGACGTCGCGGAAGGCGAGTCGGAAATCGTGGCTGGCTTCCATGTCGAGTACTCCGGCATGGCCTTCGCGCTGTTCTTCCTGGCCGAATACGCCAACATGATCCTGATCGCAGCGCTGACCGCGATTTTCTTCTTTGGTGGCTGGCTCAGCCCCTTCGATGGCTACATTGCTGCCGGCAGCGCGCTGCGCGATTTGCCGGTGCTGGGTATTCTGATCGGTGACGGCACGCACTGGCTGCTGGTCAAGATGCTGTTCTTCCTCATCGTGTTCCTGTGGCTGCGCGCCACGTTTCCGCGCTACCGCTATGACCAGATCATGCGTCTGGGCTGGAAGGTGCTAATACCCGTGACCATCGTCTGGATCGCCGTTGAGGGTATCCTGTGCTGGTTCCGGATTGGCCCCTGGCGCGCCTGAGGATTCGCGAGATGGCACGTACCAATCCAATCAAAACCTTCCTGTTGTGGGAACTGCTGGGTGGCATGTGGGTAACGCTCAAGGCGTTGTTCCGACCCAAGATCACCGTGAACTATCCGGAGGAGAAGGCTCCTCAGTCGGTGCGCTTCCGCGGATTGCACGCGCTGCGTCGCTACCCCAACGGGGAGGAACGCTGCATCGCTTGCAAGCTTTGCGAGGCCGTCTGTCCGGCGCTGGCTATCACCATCGAGTCGACCGTGGCTGCCGATGGCACGCGCCGCACCTCCCGCTACGACATTGACCTGTTTAAGTGCATCTATTGCGGCTTCTGCGAGGAGGCCTGTCCGGTTGATGCCATCGTCGAGACGCGTATCCATGAGTACCACATGGAACATCGCGGAGAGAACATCATGACCAAGGACAAGCTGCTCGCCGTGGGCGAGCGCTATGACGCCACCATCACCGCGGACAAGACCGCGGATGCGCCGTATCGGTAGAGGGGGGACGGTGTTCGTTGAAATCCTGTTCTACGCCTTCGCGGCGGTACTGCTGGTCTCCGGCCTGACAGTGATCACGTCGCGCAATCCGGTGTACTCAGCGCTCAGTCTGGTGCTCTGTTTTGTCACCAGCGCAGCACTCTGGCTGCTGATCGAAGCCGAGTTCCTGGCCATTGTGCTCGTGCTGGTCTACGTCGGTGCGGTAATGGTTTTGTTCCTGTTCGTAGTGATGATGCTCAACGTGAACGTCGAGCGCGTGCGCAGCGGCTTCACACGACATGTCTGGCTCGGTGTGCTGGTCACGCTGCTGGTGATTGGTGAGATCGTCGGCGTGGTCGTTGC
>CAYFPW010000082.1:0-7216 GCA_964345055.1 uncultured Steroidobacteraceae bacterium
TCCACCGGATAGGGCGTGACATTACAGCCCGTCGCTTGAAACTCCGCCATCGCGCGCGGCATGTGCGCGGCTGAGGTGACCAGCAGCCAAGGCTCTTTGCAACGTTGAGCCAGCAGTTCCGCGACGTACCGGGCGTTCTCGCGGGTGTTGCGGGATCGCCCCTCAAACTGCGCGCGGCTCATCTCCACGCCCTGCTCGCGATAGAACGCACGAGCCATTTCTGATTCGCTGATACCCGTGGTGATGAGCTGACCCTCACCGCCTGAAAATACCAACTGGAGAGCGGGGTGCTGGCGCAGGAGGGCCACGGACACTGTCATGCGTTCAGCTGCACCACTGATTGGTACTTGTCCATGCGCGGCATAGACGTCCGACGGCCCCAACGCGCCCCCCAGCACGATGATGCCCACGTATTGATCGATCGTCTCGGCGGGAGGCATCGCATACCGGTTCTCGAGCGGCCGCAATAACGCATCCGGGATGGCGCGAAAACCCAGGAGCCCGAGCAGTGTCAGCCCGCTCCAGGACAGGATCATTGAGGATCTCCGCCAGCGGTGCAGTATCAGGAGAGCCGCTACCCAACACAGCGCAACCCAGAACAGCGGATGCGTCAGCGCCGAAAGTAATTTTGAGAGTATGAACATCAGGCTGTTTGAGCCGGTTCGATCATCGTTTGGATCCGCGTATTATGCCGCCCAATCATATTCTCGATTCATCAATGCAGATGTTTGCCTTTCGAACGATGGCTCTGTTTTCGCTGCTCGCCCTACCCCCTGCCCTGCACGCTGCGGAGGTGGGCGGTTATCTGCCGCTGAACCTTGAACCGCGACTGGAGGCTGATGTCATCCGTATGCTGACGCTGGCCGACCGCCCGGTCATCCGTCGCCCGATTCCGCTACAGGATATTACGGAAGCGCTGCCCGAGGCCTGCGCCGTGGATCACCCGCTGTGCACACGGGTGCAGCGGGAATTGGCGCCATGGCTGACGAGCGCAGCGCTGGGTACGGCCAGTGCTGAAGTTGCGCTGACGAGCAGTGCGCACAATCCAGACTCGTCGCGTTTGCCACTCCCCAATGAGCGCGGCCAGCCCCTGAACTCGAACTGGCAACTGGCCGCGGCGGGCTTTGCTCAGTTAAGCCCCGTGGCACGTGTGAATACCGGCGCCGTGGTTTACAGCGGTCGCATCAGCCCTGCAGGCAGCTTCATCAGTCTGGGCGGGCCGCACGCGCAGATCGAGGTGGGTTACCGCGAACGCTGGTGGTCACCCATGCATGACTCGGCACTGCTGCAATCCACTGAAGCTCCCGCCATGCCCTCGTTGGGCATTGCCAATACAGAGCCGCTGACTCACGCACGGATCCGTTACGAAGCCTTTGTGGGGCGACTCTCTTACAGTGATCTTATCCGCTCGCCCAACGGTGGCTGGAGCAGTGGTCACCCGCTGCTGGCCGGTGGACGGATCAGCATCGAGCCAGTCCGTGGCTGGAGTCTGAGTGGCGCGCGCCTCATTCAATACGGCGGGGGATCCCGCCCCTACGGCGCGCTGGATGCGCCCCGGATTGTGCTCAATGGCACGGGCAATGCCGGCACAATGACGGCACAGGAAACTGGTAACGAGGAAGTCTCCATTTCTTCCCAGCTCACCGTACCGGGACCTCACCCGGTTTCGGTCTACATGGAGTACGGCGCAGAAGATACCTTCCACGTAACCAGCTATCACTTCGGCAATGGCGCGTTATCGGCCGGGATTTACCTGCCGCGCCTGACACCCGCAACGCAGCTGCGCTACGAGTTCTCCAATTGGGAGGACGTCTGGTATGTCCATCATCTGTACGGCGATGGACTTCGAAATTTTGGTGCGGTGATGGGTAATTGGGCCGCCGAGTGGCGCCGGCCCACGGACTACGCGGGCGGCCAGAGCCACATGCTGGCGTTGGATTGGGATCGCACCGCTGACACACGCTACAGCGCCATCTATCGCACCACGCAGAACGCCTCCTACACCGGCGGCCACTATCAGCGCGCGCATCTGCTGGAGCTGACTCAACTGAAACCCTGGGGTCAGTTCGATGTAGCGCTCTCGGTGCAGGGCGGCATCGATCCGTATGGTCAATCTTTCGGCCGACTCCAGACACAATTCAACTGGCGACCTGAATCCTTGCTCGGTCACGAGCGCGGGGCATCGGAGAGTAACGCGTCCACTTCGAGCGCGGGCGTGACCGTAGAGCGTTTTGTGGATGTGGGCCTCTACGCCGGGCAACTCCGCTACGAGCGGGACTCGTATGTGCTGCCAACCATCCACACACAGGAAACCAACACTCATCTGGGCATCGGCATCCGCCGCTCGGTCACGGCGCACGGCGACATGGGCGCGCGCGTGGAGCTGGACCAGATCGCGGGCCATTCGATGCTGGAGCTGCGCGCACTGGATTATCGTTATCGCTTCACTGGTCCGTGGGCCGCGAGCGGATTCTTTGGCTTTGCGCGCTACGACGTGAAGACACCGGCCCACGGCTTTTATCTCGGCGGCGGCCTGCAGCGCCGCGAGATCTGGCCGGGCTGGGATTTGAATCTCGAGGCCCGCTATCTGGACCGCATCGTGCGCAAGAAGATCACGCCGGGCGAAGTCACTCTCATCTGGCCCAACGAGTTCTGGTCGATGCTGGCCGGAACGGTCAGCCTCAGCCGGCAGTTGTAAACTCGGTGAACCCAAAGTGCTCGAGATTGACCCCTGCAGCACTTCCTCGGGGATTAGAGGCCTTGGCTCGCGAGCAACAGTCGCATCCGGCCCGGGGCATTTCAGCCGCTATTCCTGCGGCGAGCGCTGCAATCAAATATGTTGCTTAAACGCAACGCGTGCTTATTTAAGCAATTGATTTGAAAAGAAAAATTTCTTCAGTAAGATGGAACTTACTGGCACGGCAGAGACTCTCATGGTCTGAGTGTCCCCAAGCACTCTCCGCCATTCCTCCCTTGGCGGGCGTCCGGTGAGCTCCTGCTGTGCCGGACCAATCCAACCCGGTGGCGTGACGCCACCGGGTTTTTTTTGCCAAATTTTCAGGCGTTGGCTGGAGCAGCCAACCAAGCGTCCAAGGCAGCGCGCGCCTGCTCCAGGCCGGTGCCGTCTTCAACCGAGAAAAGCTGCACGGCCGCGCGGCCGCGCAAGGCCGTCTCCGCGGCCTTCAGCGCTTGGCGCGCCTCGGCGCGCTTGAGTTTGTCGGACTTGGATAGCAGCACGTGCACGGGCAACTGTGCGGCCTCGGCCCACTCCAGCAGACCCCAGTCACCTTCCATGACGCCGCGCCGGCTGTCGATCACAACGAACAGTCCGCGCAGGGACTCCCGGCGCGCCAGACCGTCGATCATCGGGGCCCAGGTGGCGCGTTCAGCGGCGCTGGCTGTGGCATAGCCATAGCCGGGCAGATCAACGATGCGGCGTCCTTCCGTCAGCTGAAAGAAATTAAGCAGCCGGGTGCGCCCGGGGGTCTTGCTCGAGCGGGCCAGCCCGCGGCGGGCCAGGATGGCATTGATGGCGCTGGACTTGCCGGCGTTAGAGCGGCCCGCGAAGGCCACCTCCGTGCCGCTGTCCGCGGGAAATTGCCGACTGTTCGCGGCGCTGGTGAGGAAATCGGCGGATGGATACAGGCTCAAGTGCTGGCACTCCGGCAGCGGTTCTCCGTAGTGTACAATTCCCGTGGTTTCGCACCGGTAATCCGGCTGCCTGAACCGCCGATTTCCTCGAACTGGAGCCACGGGTCATCATGACTGCGACAAGCCGACTGCTGTGTTTTCTGATTGTTGCCACCTGCTCGCTGCCGGCCTGGAGCCAAGGCTCGGCCGAAGCCGGTGCCACCAAAGCGGCCACCTGCCTCGCCTGCCACGGCACCAACGGCAATAGCGTCAACCCGCTGTGGCCGAAACTCGCGGGCCAGAATGCGGCCTACATCGCCACACAGCTGCGCCACTTCCACGAGAAACGTCGCACCGGCAAGGCCGATGACGCCACGGCGCAGCTGATGCCGCCGATGGCCGCAGCGCTTTCCGAGCAGGATATTCAGGACCTCGCGGCGTATTACTCACTGCAGACGCCCACCGGTGGTGAGGCGAACCCGGAATACTGGAAAGCAGGCCAGAAGCTGTATCACGGCGGCGATCGTGCGCGCGGCATTCCGGCCTGCGCCGCCTGCCATGGCCCGCTGGGCAGTGGCAATCCGGCCGCCGGCTATCCGCAGCTGCGCGCGCAGCACGCGGAATACATCACGCATGAACTCGAGTCGTATCGCGCCCGCACGCGCTACAGCGTTGACGAAAAGGGCAACAGCAAGGGCGGCGACAACGCCAACATGATGCATACGATCGTTGAACGTCTGAGCGCCGAAGATATCCGCAACGTGGCGGCCTACTTGGAAGGCATGCGATGAAGCGTGCGCTGGCGGGACTGGCCGCGACCCTGCTGCTGGTGGCCTGCAGCGGCGGCGCGGGTCCGTCAGCCAGCAGTGCGCCGTCCGCCGATGCGTCCGGTGCGGCGGCATCAGCGAGCACATCGGCCAAGAGTGCTGGCAGCGCCACCAGCGCGGCGCCCTCGGCCGGCGAAAGCCTGGATATCCGCGCCGCGGACAAGAGTGAAACGGCCATCGAACGCGCGGTGACTCTGCCTGCCAAGGGCTCGCTGCCGGCCGGCCGCTGGGTTGCCGGTCAACACTACCGCGTGCTCTCGCCCGCCCAGCCCACCAGCGTGGCGCCCGGCAAGGTCGAGGTGGTGGAAGTGTTCTGGTACGGCTGCACGCACTGTTATGCGCTGGAGCCTTTCATGCAGGCTTGGCTGAAGAAGCTGCCGCCGGACGTGGAGTTTGTGCGGGTGCCGGTGATGTGGAGCGCCATGCATCGCGCCCATGCGCGGCTCTATTACACGCTGCAGGCACTGGGCAAGGTGGATGCGTTGCATACCAAGGCATTCGACGAGATGCATGTGAACAAGAAGCCGCTCGCCGGCGCGACGGATGACGAAACGCTGAAGGCGCAGCAGGCTTTTGCAACCGCCAACGGCATCAGCGCGACCGATTTTGCGAATGCGTTTAAATCTTTCTCGGTGCAGAGCAAATTGCAGCAGGCCGAGGAGCTGACCGCGCGCTACAAGGTGGAAGGTGTGCCGCTGGTCGTGATCAACGGCAAGTACGTCTCTGATGTCGGCATGGCGGGGAGCCAGGCCAATCTCATCAGCTTGATCAACGATCTGGCAGCGGCCGAGAAGTCGCACTGATTGGCACGCACTGACCGGGCCGGCCGCTGTTCAAACAGCGTGGCGGCCTGTAAATTGCCCTCCCCTCTGCGCCCGTAGCTCAGCTGGATAGAGTGGCAGCCTCCGAAGCTGCAGGTCGTGGGTTCGAATCCCGCCGGGCGCGCCAGCTTTTCACCCGCTATAATTGTGTTTTCGTGTCCTGAGCATTCAGAGTCCAATCGTGAGCAAGCAAGACACTCAATTCTTCAATATTTTCAGCGTCGTCATCGGACTGTTGGTTGCCGTTACGCTGGTGCTGCTCGCACTGGCACGCAACATTGGCGACCACACGCAGGTTACGGAGACGTATGCGGACAAAGCCTATTTGAAGGGCGCTGATGAGCGTACGCAGCCGCTGGTGCGCGTGGCCGTTGCTGGTCAGGACAATTCGGCGCTGGTGATCAAGGGTCTGGCTCAGGCCACCCAGATCAAGCTGGAAATTCCGAAGGATGGTCCGGCGCTGTATGAAGCAGTCTGCAAGACCTGCCACGCCACCGGTCTGGCCGGCGCGCCGAAGACCGGCGACAAGAGTCTTTGGGCCCCGCGCATTGCGCAGGGCAAGGCCGCACTGTACGAACACGCCATCAAGGGCTACACCGGTAAGAGCGGCGCGATGCCGGCCAAGGGCGGCCGGACCGACCTGTCGGATGAGCTTATTCAGGCCGGCGTCGATTACCTGATCGCTCAGGTTAAATAGCCGCACGTCTCAGGTCAGCGTCTCGGGCAGCGCCCGGCGCAGCTGGATCGCCTCGGCCAGATGCGAGGCGCCAATGGCGGAGCTCTCGTCGAGGTCAGCCGCCGTGCGGGCAATGCGCAGCATGCGGTGAAGCCCGCGCCCGCTGACTGAAAGCTGCTCCGTCACGCGACCGATCAGCCGGGCGGCCTCTTCATCCAGCACACAATCCAACTCGAGGCGGGACACGGGTAGCCGGGCATTCAGGCAACCGGCTCGCTTTTCCTGCCGCGCACGGGCTGCGGCCACCTGCGCCACCACCGTGGCATGGCGAGGTTCTGATACTCCGTCGGAGCGCGGGCCAGGCGACCCTCGCCCGCCCGGCAGCAACTCAACGATGTTTTGCCGCGGCATGACCACCCTCAGGTCGATCCGATCCCACAGCGGGCCGGACAGGCGGGCACGGTAGCGCTCGATGGCTCGCGGGCTGCACAGGCAGGTGGCGCCGGGGTCGCCGTGATGGCCGCAGGGACAGGGGTTCATGGCGGCCACCAGCTGGAAGGCCGCCGGCAGATCGAGCCGCCCGGCGGCTCGCGCCAAGCTGACCCGACCGGTTTCCAGAGGCTCGCGCAGAGACTCCAGCACCCGCCGGTCGAACTCCGGAAACTCGTCCATGAACAACACTCCGTGATGGGCCAGGCTGATCTCCCCGGGCGTCAGCTGCGAACCGCCGCCGAGCATGGCGCTGGCCGAGGCGGTGTGGTGCGGACTGCGGAACGGACGCTGCCCCACTGTCCGGAATCGAAGCTGCCGCTGGCGATGCTGCGAAGGCTGGCCACCTCCAGCGCCTCGGGGGCAGACAAGGCCGGCAACAGCCCCGGGAGACGACTGGCGAGCAGGCTCTTGCCACTGCCGGGCGGGCCGAGCAGCAGCAAACTATGACCACCCGCCGCCGCCACAGTCAATGCGCGTTTGGCTCCAGAACGACCTAATACATCGTCTAAAGTGCCGTATTGTTTTTCTGGAGAAACAGTATCACCGGAGAGCTGGCCTCCAAACGGAGCCGTCGGCAGGTCTTCGGGCAGGACGCCCTCGCTCAGGAAATGGCACACCTCACGCAGGGTGCGAAGGCCGACAGCCTTCCTGCCGGCCACCCGCGCGGCCTCTTCCAGGTTGCCTAGCGGCAGCACCATAAAGCCTTCGACTTCGCAGGCGTGGATGGCTGACAGCAGCACCCCGGCCACCGGCTTCAATTCGCCGGACAG
>CAYFPW010000083.1:0-7154 GCA_964345055.1 uncultured Steroidobacteraceae bacterium
CTGCCCGGTGTGGACCTGCATTACGCGCTCAAGCCACTGCCGCATGCGGCAGTGGTGCAGACCGTCGTGGCGCTGGGTGGCTGGCTGGATCTGGCCACCACCGGCGAGGTGCATCTGGCGCGCAGTCTGAATATTGACGCCGAGCGCTGCATCCACACGCACCCGATCAAGCGCGATATCGATATCCGCAATGCGCTCGACTACGGCGTACGCACCTTCGTTGCTGACAATCCCGACGAGGTGCGCAAGTTCAAGCCCTACGCCGACCGCGCCCGGCTGCTGCTGCGTGTGTCGTTCCGCAGCCCCGGCGCGGTGGTCGATCTCTCGCGCAAGTTCGGCTGTGATCCCGAGGATGCGATGCAGTTGGCGCGCCTGGCCGCGAAGCTCGGCATCGACGTGCAGGGGTTCTCGTTCCATGTCGGTTCACAGGCTGCCGATGCGCTCAAGCACGTCGAGGCCATTGAGGTGTGCACGCGGTTGCTGGCTGCTGCGCGCCGCGAGAAGCTCGGCTCGCTCGATACGCTCGACATCGGCGGCGGATTCCCGATCGAATACACCCAGCACGTGGTCGACATCGGTCGCTTCTGCGCACCCATCCGCAAGGCGCTGGCTGCACTGCCTAAACGCGTGCGCGTCATTGCTGAGCCGGGTCGCTATATCGCAGGGCCTTCGGCTATCGGCGTTGCCAGTGTCATGGGTCGTGCCAAGCGCGAGGGCCACTGGTGGTACTACCTCGACGATGGCATGTATGGCTCGTACAGCGGGCAGATGTACGATCATGCACGCTATCCGGTGGAATCACTGCGTCGTGGCGAGCCACTGCGGCCCTCGGTTCTGGCCGGCCCGACCTGCGACAGCATCGACGTCATCGCTGAAAACCTGATGCTGCCGGAATTGCGCCAAGGCGATCTGATCGTCGGTCGCGCAATGGGCGCTTACACCTGGGCCAGTGCCTCGGAGTTCAATTTCTTCCCGAAAGCCACCGTGGTGGCCGTGAACCAGTCCTAGCTTCCTGCCAGGCGGTTCTTGATATAGCGGATGATCGAGCGCAGCACCGGAACGCGCTCGTAGACGAACTCGCCCATGTCGAAGTAGTCGCGGTGGGTGATGGCCTTGCCTTCGGCCCCGCCGAAGGTGATCACCGAGGTGCCATCGACCGTGATCTCCCGGCCATTTTCCAGCGCGGGCGATTTGAGGAACATGCGCCAGACGAGCACCACGGTGTCACCGACCTCCAGCTGCTTGGAGAACTCGAAGCGTATCGCCGTCGCATTCCGGTAGAGGCCATCGTAGTAGGTGCGTACTGCCGCGACGCCCTTGAGCGTGTGCACCGGGTCCTGGAAAGCGACATTGCGGTCATAGAACTGATCGACCCGTTCCATGTGGTCCTTGTCGAGCGTCTGGAAGAACTCGACTGCGCGGTTGAGGTTGGTTGCGCCTGCCGCAGCCGGGGCCAGTATCAGCGCCATGGAGATGGCAAGCAGTGCGTGTCGCATGGGCGTGATCATTTCAGTGGGTCACCGTAGGTAATCGTCACGGACTGATTGTGCCCCGCATCGTTGCGGATGTTGGACGGCCCTTCGTACCAGATTTGGTATATGCCCTGATCGTAGACCTTCCGCGGCCGCGCAGCCAATGCCATGGGCAAGCCCACGATCGCCCTGCAGCCACCCTGACGGAACCGGGCGTGGTAGGGTGCGTGCCATGAGTCAGTCCATCTCCATGGGTGCCGCTCCGTCGAGCGGCGAGGGCGCAGCCGCCAGACCTCCGCAGGGGCGCGAGTTCACTCTGCGCGCGGTCATGGCCGGCCTGCTGGTCGCAGCGATCATGGGCGCCTCCTACCCGTACATCGTGCTCAAGCTCGGTTTTGGACCGAATGTTTCGGTAGTGGCAGCCTTCTTCGGCTACCTGATACTCGGCCTCTTTTTCCGCGGCTTCAATCGCTGGGAAAACAACATCGTCCAGACCGCGGGTACCTCCGCAGCGCAGACCGCCTTCATGTGCGTTGTGCTGGCGGCCTTCGACCTGCTGGCGCAACGGCCGGGCCTGAACTTCACCTTTGCGCCAACACCGCTAGAGTCGTTCATCTGGCTGACGGCGGCCAGCATTCTCGGTCTGCTGCTGGCCGTGCCGATGCGGCATCACTACGTGATCGATCAGAAGCTGCCGTATGCCGATGGCATTGCAGCTGCTGAAACACTCATCGTGCTGGATGAGCGCGGCCCACAGGCACGCAAGGTTGCGCTGGCGCTATTCGGTGGGGCCGTCGCCTCGGGCATCGTCATGGTGCTGACCTTGCCCTATGGTGGCGAGCGTCTGCCTGAGGAAGTGCTGCGCTCCTTCTTTGGTCTTGCCGTCGCTGGCGCAGGCGCGGGATTTGCTGTCAGTCTGCTCGGTATTGGCTCAGGGATGATTGTCGGCAATCGCATCAATCTGAGCATGGCCGTGGGTGCGATTCTCTCTTGGATCATCGCGCCTAAATTTCTGGTCCCGCTGCATCTCATCCCCGGCCCGACGCGCCGCGATATCCTGCTCTGGGTGATGTGGCCAGGCACGGGCCTGCTCATCGCCAGTGGGCTCACCGCACTGGGGCTGCAGTGGGCAATGCTCCGGCGCAGTTTCTCCACTTTGTCGAAGGAATCCGTGCATGCCGACGAATTCCCACTGAAGTGGGTGGGCATCGGTGTGTTCCTGTCGACCGTGGTGTTGGTGGTCGTGCAGCGCGTGGTATTTGGTTTGCCGGTGTGGCTGACGCTGGTGGCCGTTGCACTGTCAGTGCCGCTGATGCTGGTCGGACTGCGAGTGCTGGGCGAAACCAACTGGGGTCCGATCAGTCAGCTTACCAATCTGATGCAGACGATCTTCGCCGGTCTCGCGCCGGGCAATCTGATCGCTAATCTGGGTGCCAGCGGCACCATGGGCACCATCGCCACCCAGTCGGAGGCGATCATGCAGGACTACAAGACCGGCGCGCTGATCGGTTCCCGGCCGCGTCACCTTACTTACGCGCAGTTGCTGGCTGCGCCAGTGGGTGCCGCGGCGGTGGCATGGATGTACCCGCTGCTGAAGTCGACGTATGGCATTGGTGGCGATGGCCTGTCTTCGCCGATCTCAACGCGCATCGCTGGCTTTGCCGAAGTGCTGTCCAGTGGCATCGCGGCGCTGCCGCAGTATGCGATTCACTTCTTTGCGCTGTTCGCGCTCTTGGGCATTTTCATCACGCTCGGTGAGAAGCGTCTGGGGCGATTCCTGCCGTCACCGACGGGTCTGGGCATCGGTATGGTGGTACCGGGTACGGTGGTGTTCACGATGGTGCTCGGCGGCGTGCTGATGTCGCTGTGGCAGCGCCTCGACCGCAGGACGGCCGAGAAATATGCCATGCCGCTGGCCTCGGGGTTGATTGCCGGGGAGGCGATCGTCGCAGTGGTGATTCCGCTGCTGATCGCGCTCCATGTGCTGAAGCCGGCGTAGGGCGCCAAGGCCTAGCGAAGCTAGTCCGATGCCCCGCCCATCAGTTCGGCCGCGAGCAACTGCAGTGTGTGGAGCGGGGCACTGCAGAGCGAGCCCCGGCACACATAGGCACTGACGCGCTCGGCCAATGCCGGCTTGCAAGCCAACGCTGGGGGCAGATCGACGGACTCAGCGGGTACGGCCAGGACGACACGGCGTGGTGCGTACACTTTGGCCAGCTGGCGTCGCCACGGTTCGATATCACGGCCCGCACCGCGCAGGATCACGAATTCCGGCGAGTGCACGTGCTCTTCCAGCGCGCCGAGCAGCGTTGCATGCAGCAGGCTGTCGCGGCCGAGCTGCGGCCAGGCGGCGCGCAGACCGCGCTCCGCAGCCTCCAGATAACGCGGCTCGCCCAGCAGGTAGCCATAGCGCTGCAGCACCTGTAGCGCTACGCCATTGCCAGAGGGCAGGGCATCGTCGCTGAAACTGCGTGGGCGCGTGATCAGCGTCTCGTGGTCGTCAGCGGTGAAATAGAAGCCGCCCGATCGCCTGTCGCTGAAATGCTCCAGCAGGGCGTCGAGCAGCTGGCCGCCGAAACGCAGTGCGGAGGCGTCGAAGCGCACTGTGCACAGCTCGAGGATGGCATCGGCGAGGAAGGCATAGTCGTCGAGAAAGGCCATGCCGCGCGCGGAGCCGCCGGCGCTGGTGGCCAGCAGACGGCCGTCGCGCCAGTGATGGGTTTGTAGGAACTGCAATGCCTGTTGAGCTGCGTCGGCACAATCGGTCCGGTCCAGACTGCGTGCGGCAATGGCCAGCGCACGGATCGTCAATGCGTTCCAGCTGGTCAGTCGCTTGTCATCAAGGCCGGGGGCGACGCGCAGTCGACGCGCCGTCAGCAACTTGGTGCGTGCACTCTCGACCAGCGGATCGGGAGGCTGTGTGCCAACGCCCTGCAGATGCCATGCACCCTCGAAGTTGGCCGGGCCATCCAGACCGTGGCGCGGTGCGAACGCCGCATATTCCTCGGCGCTCAGCAGCGCCTGAACGGCTTCGGGCGTCCAGACATAGTAGCGGCCCTCATGGCCCTCTGAGTCGGCGTCATAGCTGGAGTAGAACGCGCCGTCAGGCGCGCGCATGTCGCTCAACAGGAAGTCCGCGGTGCGGTTCGCGATATCGCGGAACAGTGGCTCACCGGTAGCGCAGGCGGCCTCGGCATACGCGGCCAGCAGTTGTGCGTTGTCGTACAACATCTTTTCAAAGTGCGGAATCTGCCACTCGCCGTCGACGCAGTAGCGGTAGAAGCCGCCGCCGAGACTGTCGAACAGACCGCCCTCGGCCATGCGTGTCAGGCTCAGCGTGGCCATGTACATGGCGTGCAGATCGGGCGTTTCGTCGGTGGCGGTGGCATGCCAGTCACGCATCAGTCGCGCGATGAACTGCGGCTGCGGGAACTTGGGCGCAGCGCTGAAGCCGCCCCATTGGGCGTCAAAGGCGTGCTGCAACTGCGCGCGGGCGCGGACCAATGGCGTGGCGTCCAGCGCCACGGCGCTGCCATCGGCACCATCCGCTGTGCCGTGGCCTAAGGCATCTAGTCGCTCCAAGGCTGCGACGACCTGCGCAGCCGGCTCGCGCAGCTCATCGGCATGCTCGCGGTGATAGCGAGCCACATGTTGCAGCAGGTCGCGGAAGCCGGGCAGTCCGTGGCGCGGCTCGGGCGGGAAATAGGTGCCGCCGAAGAAGGGGCGCTGATCCTGAGGCAGCAGGAACATCGTCAACGGCCAGCCGCCGCCGCGCCCGGTCAGCATCTGTTGCGCCAGCTGGTAGATGCGATCGATATCCGGACGCTCTTCGCGATCCACCTTGATGTTCACGAACAGCTCATTCATGACCGCGGCCGTGGCCGGGTCCTCGAATGACTCATGTGCCATCACATGACACCAATGGCAGGCGGCATAGCCGATGGACAACAGGATGGGCTTGCCTTCGCGCCGCGCCCGCTCAAGCGCCTCGGCGCCCCAGGGCAGCCAATCCACCGGGTTGTCGGCGTGCTGGCGCAGGTAAGGACTGGTTTCGTTTGCGAGTGAGTTCACCATAGAATGCGCGTCACTATACCGGATGGCCAACACACGATGAGCAGCGCTTCCGCCGCGCCCGAACTCCGACTGCGCCGCGGCGAAGACCGCCGTCTGCGTGCGGGACACCTGTGGGTGTTCTCCAACGAAATCGATGTGGCCGCCACGCCGCTGACCGCTTTTGCGCCCGGTGCGCATGCGCGCCTGCTCAGTGATCGCGGCCAGTTCCTCGGGCATGTCTATGTGAATCCGCATGCGCTGATCTGCGCGCGGGTGCTCAGTCAGCGTGAGCAGGAACCCATCGACAGGGCATTGCTGGTGCGCCGTCTGCGCGCCGCGCTGGCCTGGCGTGAGCGCATCAGCAAGGTACCGTTTTACCGGCTGGTGTTCGGAGAGTCGGACGGCCTGCCCGGACTGGTGCTCGATCGCTACGATGATCTGCTGGTCGGGCAGATTGCCACTGCGGGTATGGAAATGCTGCGCGGGGAGCTGGAAGCGGCCATCGTCGAAGTGCTCGCGCCACGGGCGCTGGTCTGGCGCAACAACAGTTCAGCGCGCGATCTGGAACAGCTGCCCAAGGAAGTGACGGCCGCCATCGGCGAGCTGCCCGCGGAGCTGTCGGTGGTCGAAGACGGCTTGCGTTACTCGGTGCCGCTGGCCGACGCGCAGAAGACCGGTTGGTTCTTCGACCAGACCAGCAACCGCAGCCGGCTGGCGGCGTTCCTGCCGCCCGGCGCACGCGTGCTCGATGTCTGTAGCTATGCCGGTGCCTGGGCGCTGACGGCGCTGGCGGCCGGCGCTCGCACTGCCAGTTGCGTAGACGCCTCCGCCGCTGCGCTGGCCATTGCCCAGCGCAATGTCATCGCCAACGGTTACACGGTCGAAGGGCAATTCCAGACGCGCCACGGTGACGCCTTCGAAGTGCTCGATGCGCTGCACGCCGCCGGTGAGCGTTTCGATGCAATCATTCTCGACCCACCGGCCTTCATCAAGCGCCGCAAGGATGCGCCGCGCGGGCAGGCCGCCTATCGCAAGCTGAATCAGCAGGCACTGCGGCTCCTGGCGGATGAGGGGCTGCTGGTGAGCTGTTCCTGCTCCTACCATATTGGTGAGGGTGAGCTGCTGTCCCTGATCCAGACGGCGGCGCGCCATGCGCAGCGCTTTGTGCAGGTCGTGGCGGTCGGTGGTCAATCCCCTGACCATCCGCTCCATCCGGCGATCCCGGAGACGCGCTATCTGAAGGCATTCTTCTGTCGTGTGACGTAGAATCGGACATCCCATGCTGACCGTACCGAACATCGACCCCGTTGCGCTGCGCCTTGGCCCGCTCCGTGTGCACTGGTACGGCATCATGTATCTGCTGGCCTTCGGCACGGCCTGGTGGCTGGCGCGGCGTCGTGCCGCGCGACCGCTCTCCACGTGGAGCGCCGCTGATGTCGATGATTTCGTGTTCTACGCCATGGTGGGCACCATCGTCGGCGGACGAGTGGGCTACGTGCTGTTCTATGGTCTGCCGCTGTGGCGTGACGATGCACTGTACCCGCTGAAGATCTGGCAGGGTGGCATGTCCTTCCACGGCGGATTCCTCGGCGTGCTCACCGCGATTGGACTATTCGCCCGCCGCGGCGG
>CAYFPW010000084.1:0-7090 GCA_964345055.1 uncultured Steroidobacteraceae bacterium
TGACCGACGGTGACGCGCTCACCGATGATCAGTTCGAGGCCAGGATCCGTGTGCAGCACGGCACCATCCTGAATGTTGCTGTCGTTGCCGATCAGGATGCGGTCATTGTCAGCGCGCAGGATGGCTCCGAACCACACGCTGCTGCATTCCCCCAGCGTCGCCTGACCGATGACCTGAGCATTGGGAGCGACCCAGGCGCTGGCGGCGAGTGTCGGTTCGTGACCGTTCAGTCGATAGAGAGTCATCAGGACTGTGGCGGAGTTTGCAGCGCGAAGTCGTGATAGTACCCGGCCAGCTCCACCACGATGGTCACGGGTTTATCGCCGAGGTTCTGCCAGTACCAGCCATGGTTACCGTTGAACGGTGCCACCATCGAGCCGGCGGCCGAACTGCCCTCGCCTTTTTCGTAGCTCTCGTAATAGCCCTCAGGCCATTTTCCTTCGGTGGGCTCGCCGTGGAATTCGAAATAGACCTGACCGCCTTCCTTCACGCGCCAGCGGTAGAGCAGCGCATCACCGCGCGCCATCACCGCCTTGTATTCCAACTCTTCATCGACCTTCAGCGGCACTTCATAAGTACGCTGCACATAGCGTTCGGCATGCTTCACCGACCAGACCTTGAGCGCCGGGGCCGTACCCGATGCATCAGCCCCCGCAGATTCCACTGAACCGGCCTCAGCCGAAGCCACGGACTTTGCCGATCCTTCACCGCTGCCGGCTTTGCTCTGGGAGAAACCGTTGAGCCCCGTCAGCCGACCGAAGCCGGTCAGATCGATCCCGTATTCCGCCGGCAGCACGACCAGCACCAATGCCAAGATAGCGGCACCCAGCGCCCAGAGGCTGGCGCGCACCACCGATGTGGAAGATTCGCTGTTGGTCACACGCGTGCTCCGAGAAAGTAGCCGGTCAGCTGATAGCCCATCAGCACGAAGCCGCAGGCCATGATGATTGTGTTGGCAACGAATGCCTGGCGCTCAAAGCGCGGACTGCGGCGCCAGGTCAGCACCAGCAGCACCATGAGCACCAGAGCCAGAAGCTGGCCGAGTTCGACACCGACATTGAAGGACACCAGATTGGGCAGCATTGAATCGCGACTGAGCGAAACATCCTGAATCTTGGTGGCCAGGCCGAGACCATGGCACAAACCAAATAAGAACACTGCAACACGAGTGTTCAGCGCCAGCCCGAAGAGCGTACGGAAACCGCCCATGTTCTCAAACGCTTTATAGACGACGGAAAAGCCGATCACGGCGTCCACCAGATAACTGTTGACGCGCACGCCACCCAGCACACCGCCGAGCAGCGTCATGCTGTGGCCAAGTGCAAAGAGCGTCACGTAGCCGACCACATCACGCAGGCGATGCAGGAAGAAAATGACACCGAACAGGAATAGCAGATGGTCATACCCGGTGACCATGTGCTTGGCACCGAGGTAGCCGTAAATGAACGGCTGCGCACCGTGCGCCGCCGTCAGCGCGGCCCGGTCGGCCGCCGCCACGTTGTGCGCGGCCGCCACAACCGGAACGAACATCAGGAGCAGCAAGGAAAACACGACCGGCTGTACTTGGACGGCTCTCTCGAGAAATGCGCGCAGTCGTTTCATGATCACGTGTCCAGCTGTTGCAGGCGCTCGACCGTACCCACGTCGTTCCAGAATCCGTCGAAACGCTCTCCGGAGAGCCTACCCGTGGCGATCGCGCGACGGAAGAGTGGCAGCAGCGGAAAACGCCCAGCGGCACAACCTGCAAATAGCCGCGGCGAGAAAACGCCAATACCCGAGTAGGTCAGCCTCTCACCCTCCGTCTCGCCGATGCGGCCTTCCTGCAAGCAGAAATCGCCGCGCGGATGCTGCGGGGGATTGGGCACCAGTACCAGATGCGCATCGACGTCGCCGCGCAGCGCCAGCGGTGCGAAATCAAGCGAAGTCAACACATCTCCGTTGATGATCAGGAACGGCGCCTCACCCAGCAGAGGCAACGCCTGAAAGATGCCGCCGCCCGTCTCCAGCGGCACCGGACCTTCTTCGCTGTACTGGATATGCAGACCCCAGCGCGAGCCGTCGCCGAGCGCGCTGCGGATCAACTCACCCAGCCAGGACAGATTGATGACCACATCACGCACACCGACACGCGCCAGCGCTTCGAGATGCCACTCGATCAGCGGCTTGCCGCGTACCGACAGCAATGGCTTCGGTGTGTGATCGGTTAGTGGCCGCAGACGCTCTCCGCGGCCGGCGGCCAGTATCATCGCCTTCACGCGAGCGGCGCCTTCAAGAGCCTGTTTGCACAGCGATACGCTGCGCCTCGCGGCTGTTCGCAATAGGCAGACCGGGCACCAGAGCGGTATCCACCCAGACGGCAAACTCACGCAGTTCGGGATAACGGTGAGCGGTATCGCGCACGTACTCGAGCGTCAGCGGCAGATCAGCCAGATAACTGGACTTGCCATCGCGGTACCACAGGCGCGCGAAGATGCCGAGCACCTTCAGGTGTCGCTGCAGACCGGCCATGTCGAACCAGCGCAGAAACTGCGCCTCGCTGACACCCGCTACCAGTCCGGAATCACGGATCTTTTCGCGGTAGCTGGCGACCCAGCCCTCGACGCGGTCGCGCGGCCAGGCGATGTAGCAATCTTTGAGTAGTGAAACGAGGTCGTAAGCCAGCGGGCCGGCCAGTGCGTCCTGAAAATCGAGTACGCCGATACCGCCCTGCTCCAGCACCATCAGGTTGCGCGAGTGATAGTCGCGATGCACCAGAACCCGGGGCTGCGCGAGCATCTCGCGCACGAGGAAATCCATGGTGCGTGCAAGCAGTGCTTCACGCACTGGGTCTGCAGTGAGCTGGAGATGGCGCGCGCAGAACCACTCCGGGAGCAGCTGCATCTCGCGCTCCAGCACCAAACGATCATAGGGCGGCAGTTCGGCCGACAATGCCGGCGGCGCGAGCTGGATGCAGGCCAGCGCATCGAGCGCCGCGCCATAGAGTGCGTCGGCATCCCCGCCTGCTTTCAGCCGTGCCAGCAGATGGGTGCCGCCGAGATCCTCGAGCAGCAAGAACCCACGGGCCTCATCCACGGCGTCGATGTGCGGGACGTGCAGGCCGCAGCGCTCGAGCAGCCGCGTCACCTTCAGGTACGGACGGATGTCCTCCTTGGCGGGCGGTGCATCCATCACCACACGGGTCTCACCGTCCCGATGCCAGGCACGGAAATAGCGGCGGAAACTGGCATCGGCGGACGCCGGCTCCAGCCGCACCAGCGGCCAGTGCAGGTCATCGGTCAGCCAGTCACGAAGGAGCGCCAGGCGCGCATCTGCAGTGCTCATTGAGGCTGGGCAGTATACTGTGGCCTCACATGCCTGGTCTGCCCATGTCACGCCCGCTGGCGATCGTACTGACCTGCCTATGCGCCGGCAGTTGTGCTCTCGGTGCGGACGAAAGCTGCACGCCAGCCGGGAAATCGCCGGTAACGGGCGCACAGCTGGAGGTACCAACGCAGCTGCTGCGCGCAACTGCGGCGCGTTCAACCCTGCCCGAGAGCGTCGAGATCGTAGCCGACCGGCTTGAACGCAACCCCGACGGCAGTCAGGTGCTGTCCGCTGAACCCGGCGGCGACATCGAGCTGCGCTGGCAGGGACACACTTTGCGCGGCTCGCAGCTGGAAGCCGATGCGAACGGCAATCTGCGCATTGATGGGCACTTTGGCTTCGAAGACCCGGCGATACGCCTTGAGGGCGAACACGGCAGCTACGGAGAAAACGGTGCCAGCGCACTGGATGCACGCTTCGAGCTACTGCAGCAGCCGGGACGCGGCGAGGCACACCACATCCGCCAGACGGAAAACGGCGAACTGGAGCTGGATGATGTGCGCTACACCACTTGCCCGAAGGATCGCGCGGACTGGGAGCTGCAGTCACGACGCATCACGCTGAATTTCGAGCAGGAGCGTGGGATCGGCCGCGACACACAGATCCGGCTCAAGGGCGTACCAATCCTTTATGTGCCGTGGATCTCGTTCCCGCTCAGTGAGCGTCGGCAGACCGGCCTGCTATTTCCGACATTCGGCACCTCATCGCGAAACGGCGTCACGCTGACTGTGCCGTGGTACTGGAACATGGCACCGAATCGCGATCTGACGCTGACGCCGATGATCTACTCACGCCGCGGCATCAACCTCGGCAGCGAGTTGCGTCTGCTGGAACCCGGCGGCGCTGCGACACTGCTGGTGAATCTCATGCCTCATGACCGGCTGACTGGCACAACCCGCGATTACCAACGACTGGACGCGGAATGGCGACTGCCCGCAGCCTGGCGACTGAATATCGATGCCGCCAATGTTGGTGACGTGCATTACTTCGAGGACTTCTCACAGGGCTCGCAGGCCTCGAGCACGGTGTTCCTGCCGCAACGTGTTGCGCTCAGCCGCAGCACCGAGCTGTGGCGACTTGGGGCAGAAGCCCTGCAATTCCAGACTCTGGACGAAACTCTCGCGGCGCTCGATCGGCCCTATGCACAACTGCCGCGACTGAGTGCGCGCTCGCGCATTGACACCGATAGCGGCTGGCGCGCGCTGCTGCAGGCCGAGGCAGTGAACTTCACGCGCAACACCGGCGTCACCGGCTGGCGCGCGAATCTCCAGCCGTCTCTTGACTGGGAACTGCTACGCCCCGGCTACTACATGCGGCCCGGCTTGGCCTGGGACTATGCCCGCTATCAGCTCAGTGGCATGACTCCGGGCGCGACGACCACACCAACACGCAGCGTGCCGCAGTTCACTTTCGATGCGGGACTGCAGCTGGAGCGAGAGGTGGGGCGCGACGGGGATCGCGTGGTGACGCTCGAGCCGCGACTTCTGTATGTGAACATCCCCTACCGTGACCAGTCGGCATTGCCGATCTTCGACTCGGGCATTCCCGACCCGAACTTCGTGTCATTGTTCCGCACCAATCGCTATGTGGGCGGTGACCGGCTTGGCGATGCGAACAAACTGGCCGTCGGCGTAACGACGCGCATGTTCGCCAGTACCAGTGGCCATCAATACCTGAGTGCCACCTTCGGCCAGAGCTTCAACTTTGCGACGCCGCGCGTCACATTGCCGCAGGAAGTACCCGACACGGGCCGACGCTCCAGCTTCATCGCCAACATCGATCTGCGCAGCTATCAGAAATTCAGCCTGCGCCTGGACCTTGCCTGGAATCCCGAGCTTGCCACCACGGATAAGGCACAGGTGGCGGTGCAGTACCGGGAGGCAGGCAACCAGCTGCTGAACATCGGCTACCGCTTCGATCGCGGCAGCGTCAAACAGATCGACACCTCGGGCGCCTGGCCGGTATCGAAGCGCTGGGATCTCTACGGGCGCAGCATCTACTCACTGCAGGATCGCAAGTCGCTCGATAATTTTGTGGGCCTGCGCTTCCGCAGCGATTGCTGGGGGCTGAGGGCCGTGATGCGCCGCTCGGTCAGCACACGCTCGGGGCAGCTGGAAACTGGTGTCTATCTGCAGTTTGAACTCACCGGCCTGTCGAGTGTCGGATCCGGGGCGGACACTTTCCTGCAGCAGTCGATTCAGGGATACTCTGCGCTCAAGGAATCCCGTCAAGCTCAACCCTTTGAGCCTTAAGGAAAAGTACATGATCTCTAGAACCTCGGGAGCGCTGCTGTGCGCCTCGCTTCTGGCCCTCGCGCAGCTTTCGCTGGCCGCCTCGAGCTCCAGCACTCGCTCCACCAACAGCCGGTCACCCCAAACACGTGGCGGCACCAGCGCGGCACCGCTCCCGCCCGACACCACGTCGCATGCTGCGCCAACCGAGGCTGGCACGCGCATCGACCGGGTGGTCGCCGTGGTCAACGACGGCGTAGTGCTGGAAAGCGAGCTGAATTCGCAGACCGAGGAATTCAAGGCGCGGCTGATGGCGCAGAAAATCCCGCTGCCGGAAGAAAAAGCTTTGCGCTCGCAGGTGCTTGAGCGTCTGATCAGTGAGGAGATCCAGGCACAGCGTGCGGATCGCGCCGGCATCACCATCACTGATGAACAGGTCAATGCAGCGCTCGAGCGCATGGCCAAGGCGCAGAACATCGCTTTCGCCGACCTGCCGGAAGCCATGGCACGCGGCGGCTACGTCTATGCCGATTTTCGCGCCAACATCCGTCGGCAGATGCAGCGCGAGACGCTGCAGGATCGCGATGTGGTGCAGCGTATCTCGCTGACGCCGCGCGAGCTCGATCAATACATCGAGCGGCAGAAGAACTCAGCCAACGCCGACACCGAATACAACATCTCCCACATCCTGGTGGCAGTGGCGCAGGATGCCAGCGGCGCGGAGCTCAATGCTGCGCGCAAGAAGATCCAGAGCATCGCGGAACGTGCCGCACAGGGCGAATCGTTCAGCCAGCTGGCGGTCACTTTCTCCGACAGCCAGACGGCACTCGAAGGCGGTTCGCTGGGCTGGCTCAAGGGCAGCGCCGTACCCACCTTCCTCGCCGACACCATCGGTCGTCTTAAAGCCGGCGAAATCAGCTCCATTATTCAGACCGCCAGTGGCTTCCACATCGCGCGGCTCAACGAGACCCGCGCCGGCAGTGGACCGGTCATGGTGCAGCAAGTGCATCTGCGACACATCCTGCTCAAGACCAACGAGGTCATGGACAACGCCCTGGTTGAGCAGAAGCTCTTTGACTTCCGCAACAAGATTCTCGCCGGTGAGGACTTTGGCGTGATTGCCCGAGCCTCCTCCGACGATCCTGGCTCTGCCGTGCAGGGCGGCGATCTGAACTGGATGACGCTGGATGCGTTCACGCCGGAGTTCGGCAAGGTGGCGGCCACTCTGCAGGACAACGAGATCAGCAAGCCCTTCCGGACCAATTTCGGCTGGCACATCGTGCAGATGCTGGGTCGGCGCACCATCGACAACACCGAGAACGCAGCACGCGAGCAGGCTGCCCTGCAGCTGCGGGACAGTCGCGCTGCGGAGGCGCTGGAAATCTGGCTGCAACAGCAGCGCGATGAGGCCTACGTAGAGATCCTGCTGTAAATCGTCCAACGATGTCACGCATCGCACTGACCGCCGGCGACAGCGCCGGCATCGGTCCGGATCT
>CAYFPW010000085.1:0-7076 GCA_964345055.1 uncultured Steroidobacteraceae bacterium
ACTTTACCGATGACAATCTCGTCGTTGCGACTCTAGCCAAGGACGCGCTGCCGGCAGAAATTGGCAAGCTGCCAGTGCTGGCGAGCCTGTTACCTGCGCCCGCAACCGACGGGGAACTACGGGCCACGGTGCTGCGCTCGCCATTGCCGCGTATCGATCTGAAACTGCTGTTCACGGTCGGTTCGACTCATGACCCGAGGGGCAAGGAAGGTCTGGCGATGCTGAGCGCGGCGATGATTGCATCCGCAGGTTCACAGCCGATGAAATATGACGAGATCAAGAAATCACTATTCCCGATGGCTGGCAGCTTCGAGGCGCAGACGGACAAGGAAATGACGACCTTCACCGGCATCATCCATAAAGATAATGTCGAGCGCTTTCTGGACATCGTGCTGCCCCAGCTGCTGGAACCTGGATTCCGCGAAGAAGACTTCAAGCGGCTGAAAGACGCTCAGCTGACTGCGCTGAAGGATGATCTGAAGTCTGCCAACGACGAGGAGCTGGGCAAGGAAAGACTGCAGACGGATATCTTCGCCGACAGCGGGTATGGGCATCCGGCGCTTGGCAGTGTGGCGGGATTGGAGAGCCTGACTCTCGAGGATGTAAAGGATTTCGTCCGCCGTCATTACACCCGGGCCAACCTGACGCTTGGCATCTCAGGTGACGTACCCACCGAAATCGAGACGCGCCTGCGCCGGTCGCTGGCACAGTTGCCCGCCGGTACGGCGAACCCGGTCACGTCCGTCGTAGGTCATCGACCGACGGGACGCGTCGTGGACATCATCGCCAAAGACACACGAGCCACCGCCATCTCCTTTGGATTCCCGATCCCGGTGACCCGCGCGAGTGCAGATTTCGCTGCGCTGTCACTGGTGCGCACCTGGCTGGGCGAGCATCGATCCTCTCAGTCGCGTTTATTCCAGCGCATCCGCGAAGTACGCGGCATGAACTACGGCGACTACGCCTATATCGAAGCGTTCCCGCGCGGCATGTATCAGTTCTTCCCTAATCCTAACATCGCGCGGCGCGCGCAGATCTTCGAGGTCTGGCTGCGGCCCTTACGCACCAACGAGGACGCCCACATGGCGCTGCGTATCGCAATCAGCGAGATCGATGCGCTGGTGAAAAACGGTCTGACGC
Source organism: uncultured Steroidobacteraceae bacterium (assembly GCA_964345055.1). Taxonomy (GTDB): domain Bacteria; phylum Pseudomonadota; class Gammaproteobacteria; order Steroidobacterales; family Steroidobacteraceae; genus FEN-1191. Next base: position 1,141 of record CAYFPW010000085.1, read on the forward strand.
GCGCCGACTTTGAGAACACTCGCAATTACCTCATGAAGAATGTGTACCTGCTTACTGCCACGCAGGATCAGCAGCTGGGCTACACACTGGACTCGCAGTGGTATGGAACGGCAGAGTTCACACAGTACATGCGTGAGCGGCTGCGGACGCTCACGCTGGCCGATGTGAATCGCGTGCTGCGGCAATACCTTCAAACGCGCGATCTGCAAATCGTTGTCATCACTGGCAATGCCGAGGACATGAAGCAGCGACTGGTGCAGGACAGCTTCTCGGCGCTCAAGTATGACGGCGCCAAGCCGGCCGCGCTGCTGGCTGAAGACAAGCGGATCGGAGCGATGAAGCTGGGCATTCGCCCCGAGGCGGTGACGATCACTCCGGTGGAGAGCGTGTTTGCGCGCTGATTAACAGCGGGGCCGCAGGCTGTTTGCCTAGCGGCCCCGGGATGAAGCTGCGGCCGGCCAGACCACGCCCTGATCCGGCTGACTGACCGGCGCCAATCCCTTGTAGAGGAACTTCTGCACACGCTGCCCGGTGTAAGTCTCTGTGGTGTAGATGTTGCCTTTGGAATCGGTGGCAATGCTGTGCACGCCGTAGAACTGGCCGGGCTGACGGCCGCCATCACCGAAACTGGTCAACACTTCCAGTGACTGACGATCGATGATGCGCACCTTACGGTTTTCACCATCCGAGAGATAGATAAAGCGCTGCGCCGGATCCGCGGAGAAGGCCAGATCCCAGGCTGAACCCTGCCCCAGCGTCTGCGTCTCGAAGAACGCTTCCTTGACGAAAGTGCCATCGGGGCGGAACACCTGGATGCGGTCGTTCAGCCGATCGCACACATACAGCAAATCGTCGTGCGACAACATCGCGCAATGCACGGGTGTGCGGAACTGCTGCGCCGGCGTCTGGTTGGCCACATACGGTCCCGGATCAGCATCGCTGGGAACATTGCCGTACGCACCCCACTGACGCTTGTATGCGCCGGTATCGGCATCGAAGACGATGACACGACGATTGCCGTAGCCGTCGGCTACGAAGGCCTCATTGCGCTTGGGGTCGACGAAGATCTTGGCCGGCAACCGCAGGTTGCGAATATCGCTGTTGCCCTGGCTCTGGCCCGGCTTGCCGATCTGCATCAGGAATTTCCCGGTGCGCGTGAATTTCAGCAGCATGTCGTCGCGACTGGGTGCGGCCGTGGCCGGTGCGGTTCCATTGCCACCGATCCAGACATTGCCCTTGTAGTCGACGGTGATTCCATGATTACCGATCGGCCAGTCATAGCCCTCACCGGGCCCACCCCAGGCATTGAGAAGATTGCCGGCCTGATCGAACTCCAGCACCGGCGGCGCGGGCACGCAGCAGGCGGAAATCGGCGGATTGGTGGCGGCATGCACTTCGTTCGGTTCCAGAGATCCCTGACGGTGGATCACCCAGATGTGGTCCTGCGCATCCACAGCCACACCAACAGTCCATCCCATCACCCAATGATTGGGCAACGGCTTGGGCCACAGCGGGTCGACCTCGAAACGCGGGGCCACGGACTTCGATGCCAGAACATGCTTTTCGAGCATCTTGCGTGCAACCACTGCGCCGTACACGTTGCCCGCAGCATCAACACCGATGCCCTCGGCACCGCTGTGCGCAGCGGTCACGGATTGCATGTCTTCGATGAAGCCTGTCACCTTTCCGTTGCGTGCACTACCGATGCGAATACCCTTGCGCCAGCGCGTGGTCTCATTGACACCGGTGTCGGGTCCGGACTCGGAATCCGATACATACAGTGTGTCGCGTGCATCAATGGCCAGCCCTGAAGGGCGCCCGAACTGCGTCCACTGCTCGAGGAAACGACCACTCTGGTCGAAGAGTTCGATTCGGTTGTTGACGCGATCGGCTACGAACAGTCGTCCGAGTGAATCGAACGCCAGCGCATGCGGCTCGCGCAGCTCGCCCGGGCCGGAACCGGTACGACCGAACTCATTGACGAAATGGCCATCGCGGGAAAAATGCACAATTCGGTTATTGCCAAGACTACCGCTGGTTGGATCGCGATGTCCGTCAGCAACGAAGATATCGCCATTAGGTGCAATTGCCACGTCGGTGGGCTGGTTGAAGTGGGTGGGCCCGTTACCCGCCACACCCGCTTGTCCCAACGTCATCAGCACCCGGCCATCCGGGCTGAACTTGAAAACCTGATGACCCTTGCCGCTGGCACCACCCGCATCGGTGACCCATAGATTGCCGTCACGATCGACTGTTGCACCGTGGGGGAACACGAACAGGCCGCCGCCCCACTGCGCCAGCAACTTGCCGTCCGTATCGAACTTCAGGATCGGATTCTCGTTCCGATCCGCGCAGCTATTTTCGTGGCAGCGATAAACGACATAGATATGACCGCGACCATCCGGCTCGATCGCAGTCACGGCGCCGGGCCAGACGATGCCCTGCACGCTATTGAACTGCCCCCAGTTGCGCACCGTGCGATAAGGCTGCGGCAACGCCTCCTGAGGCCGATTCGGCTCGACACTGCCCACGGCCATCGTGAGCAGGACCAGCAGCAGTGCCGAACCGGCACGGAATTGCAGTGGCCTCATGGCAACCCCTCAGCTCGTCACCGCTCAGCCGCGGAGGTATTTGTTGAACCAGTCGATGGTGCGTGTCCACGCCTCGGTGGCTGCCGCCTGGTTGTAACGCTCCGGCGTCGCATCGTTGAAGAAGCCATGCACGGAGTCCGGATAGATGTGACCTTCATGCGGCAGGTTTGCCGCCTTCAGTGCCTTGTCATAGTCCGGCCACATTCCCGCCACTCGTGTATCCAGCGCACCATGCTGCGCAAGGATCGCTGCCTTGATCTTCGGCACATCGGCCACTGCTGGTGCCTGACCATAGAACGGCACTGCGGCGGACAGATCTGCACCCATCCGCACAGCCAGCTGATTCGAGACGGTGCCGCCATAGCAGAAGCCGGTGACGCCGATCTTGCCGGTGCAGTCCGCACGTCCCTTGAGCCAGAGTGCAGCGGCAACGACGTCCTCAAACTTCTTGGTGTTGTCGATCTTGCCGAACAGCTGCCCGCCCTGATAGTCGTCTCCGGGATAACCACCCACCGACGCCAGCAGGTCCGGCGCAAAGGCCATGAAATTCGCCAGTGCGAAACGCCGCGCGACATCCTCCGTGTGCGGATTGAGGCCACGATTTTCGTGAATGACTATCACGCCCGGCAACTTGGCGGGCGTTGCATCACGGCTGTCGGCACTGAAGGGGCGCACCAGATAGCCGCGCACATAACCATTGCCCTGGGGTGAGGGCAGTGTCACGTAGCTGCCACGGATGCGCTCGTCGGTCCGCGATACCTGCTGGGCCGCGGCGTAATTCGGTGTCAACGCACTGATGATGGCCGTGGCCGAAAGGCCGGCAACCGCAAATTTCTGCGCGCCATCCATGAAATCACGGCGGCTGATCTCGCCATGAATGTACTGGTTGTAGAGTTCGATGGCTCCGGGCGGAACCGTACGTCGTTCTGTCGGCATTTGACCCCCGTTGTTCTTCCGGCCGAGTATAAAGGCTACACTCGCGCCCTATCATCTCCTGCGACTCATTTTGGCAAGAGGTTTCATGAGCGGACAGGCAATCAGGCAGGCCTTCATGGCCATCGCCATCGCGACGGCCGGCATCACGGCTCCCATTTTTTTCGGAAGTGGTGGGTCAGCCGCCCGTGCTGCATCTCCCGCTGCAACGCCGCCAGCAGCCCAGACACCCGCCGAGCCGGTACCGGCGTGGGCTTTCCCCGGGCCACTGAACAAGAGCGTACCGGGCAGCAAGCTGGCCTGGAGCGATGTGCAGATGTTCGACCGGGCCATTGCGGTCGAATGGTTCCCCGAAGAGCACCCGGCGATGCCAGCGTCGGTCAAGGGTCGCATGCCGCTGTATGCCTGTGGCTACTGCCATCTCCCTGAAGGCGCAGGTCGCCCCGAGAGCGCCCCGCTGGCCGGCCTGCCCTACGAATACCTGCTGCAACAGGCTGCCGACATGCGCTCAGGCGCCCGTGTACTCCCGGATCCGAGCTACTTTGCTGGTATCAACATGCTGCTGACCATCAAGCATCCGCAGCTGACCCAGCAGGACATCGACGATGCAGCCCGTTATTACTCCAGCCTGAAATTCATCAAGCACACGCGGGTGATTGAAGCTGCGGACATCCCGGCGGTCACGACCAATGCCTTTGTCTATGTGTTCGATGAAACCGGTAAGCGCGAGCCACTGGGTGAACGCATCATCGAAGGTCCCGATGATTTCGAGCGCTTTGAGCGGCGCGATCCGCACACCACTTTCACCGCCTATGTTCCTGTCGGATCGATTGCGCGCGGTGCGGCGCTGGCCAAGGGCAATGGCAGCACACGTCTGTCCTGCGAGTCATGCCATGGCGAAGGCCTGAAAGGCGGCGCACTCGGTCCGCCGATCGCAGGCCGACCCGTCACTCCGCAATTCCGTCAGCTCTACGCCTTCAAGAAAGGTACGCGCAATGGCGCCGGTGCCCTGTTGATGCACCCCGTCGTAGCGGATCTGTCGCAGCGCGACATGATCGACCTCGCTGCCTACGTCGGCTCGCTTGAGCCGTAACCGACGCAGTTCAGTCCGTCTTCGACAGCGCGAGGCGGACTAACCGCCCGGGGGACGCGGCGCCGGGAAACCTGGGAACGTCCGCGGGTTGACCACATGGCGATCAAGAAACGAATCGTTCAGCTGCGCGCAGATCGCAGCGAACTCCGGAATCTGCACGAATTCATGGGAGACGCCGGCGAACTCATGGATCTCAGTCGGCACGCCCGCAGCGCGTAGCTGCTTGCAGAGATTCTCACTGACATCCGGTGTGACCAGCGTATCGGCCAGACCCTGAAAGATGGCCGTCGGCGCCATGCCCTTGATGTGTCCGTCGATCGCGACTTCTTCCCAGGCGGCATCACTGCTTCCTTCAGGCATCGGCAGCGAGCGGTGAATGCCTGCCGATGATGCCGGTGCGAAATAAGACAGACACGCAGCCACCGATGTCGGAACGCCGGCATTGCCACCGGTGCCTTCGTAACGTGCCTCGTTCTGTGTCCCTGAGGCGAACAGCGCCAGATAGCCGCCGGCGGAATAGCCAGCCACGGCAATGCGCGCAGGCTCAATGCCCAATCGCGATGCATTGGCGCGCGTCCAGCGGATCACCGCTTTGGCATCCTCGATCTGCGCCGGCCAGCGGGCCACGCCGGAAAGGCGGTATTGCGCGGCAATGTTTACGTAACCCAGCGCAGAGATCGGTTGTAGCTGTGCCGCCAGAGCCGAACGATCGCCGCGGGCAAAACCACCGCCGTGGAAATGGATGATTGCGGTGCGCTTGGGCGCTGCACTGCCAGTGGGCCGATAAACATCGCAGCGCAAATCGACAGCGCCGCCCTTTCCGAAAACGATGTCACGCTCCACGTTGGCCGCATCACGGGCCGGATTGGAGGCAGCGGGCGGCGCATCTGCCGCGGCGATAGCGCGGGAAATTGCCAGTCCAGCAGCCGTGGTCCCCAGGACCCGGCGCCGTGTCCATGTCGTGTTCATTGCAGCCCCCGTGTTGAATGTTGAAAACCGTAGGTGCACTTTAGCAGTCCGCGGGCAGACTCGACCAGAATGGACCTCGCCGGGCAACGGCCGTGGCAGAGTTCCGTGCCGCGCAGACGCGCACTTTGTACAATCCATCCCGGACATAGCCGGCATCTTCGACCGGCACGAGACTTTGGTGGGGGCTCTGGCGATGAACGAACCAAGTACTGTTTCGGATTCCTCTCAGTCGGCGACCGGCGCGGCGGTCACCCGCGAGGAGTTCAAGGTGATCGCCGCATCTTCCATTGGCGGAGTGTTCGAATGGTTCGATTTCTTCCTGTACGGCTCGCTTGCGGTGGTGATCAGCC
>CAYFPW010000086.1:0-7070 GCA_964345055.1 uncultured Steroidobacteraceae bacterium
GCCAGCGCCCGGGTATACGGTTGGAACACAGCGGGCGCCATCGTTGGTGCGCTGGCCGGTGGCTTCTGGCTGATTCCGGCCCTGCGCTACGAGGGCGCGATGCATCTGTCTGTGGTCGTCAGTCTGGTACTTGGGCTGCTGGCCGCCATCAGCCTGCTGAAATTCGACTGGCGGGTGGTGTTTCCGCTGGGACTCGGTGCGGTCCTCACGGCCTTGCTGTTCCGGCCTGCGATGCCTGAAGGTTTGCTGCGGGTGTCACCGCTGCGCAGCGCTGCCGGCACAATTGTTCATTACGATGTCGGCCGCAGCGCGGATGTCGTCGTGATACGCGACGATTCCAAACTCGATCTGCGTACCAATGGCCTGCCGGAGGCTGGCGCACCGGTGCTCGGCGCGCCGCCCATCGCCGATGTCGAGGCATGGATGTCCATGCTCGCGGTGCTGGCGCGCCCGGATCTGGAGAACATGCTGATCGTGGGGCTCGGTGGGGGCAATGTCGCGCAGGCTGTTCCGCCTTCCGTGCGTCGTATCGATGTGGTGGAGATCGAGCCGAAAGTCATCGATGCAAACCGTGCGATGGCGCCGCTCCGGCTGCGCGATCCGCTGGCAGATCCGCGACTGAACCTCATCGTCAACGATGCGCGCGGCGCGCTGACGCTCACCGATCGCAAGTACGACGCTATCGTTTCTCAGCCCAGTCATCCGTGGACGGCAGGTGCATCACATCTCTACACGCGCGAATTCATGCAGCAGGTGCATGATCATCTGGGTGCGGGCGGTGTCTTTGTGCAGTGGATGAGCACTGAGTTCACCGACGAGTCATTGCTGCGCTCGCTGGTGGCCACGCTACTGGACGTCTATCACGAGGTACGGGTTTACCGACCTTCCAGCACCACCTTGTTGTTCATGGCTTCCGACCAGCCGATCGATATTGAGCATCGTCCTGCTTTGGTGCGCACCGTGCTCGATCGTGCGCCGCTCCACTATGCGCGCCTGGGGCTCAATGCCGTCGAGGATCTGGTCACGGCACTGGCCATGGAGACCGCATCTGCGCACCGGTTCGCTGCATCCGCGCCCTTGCTTACCGATGATCAGAACCGTCTGGCCACGGCTAACGTGTATGCGCGCGGACTGGGTTTGAGCGGCGATCAGGTGGGGACGTTGCTGGCCCCCTACGATCCGCTGACGGATGCCGGCAGCTTCATCTATCGGGATCTCGCTGCCGAACTGTCCTTTGAATACATCTGGCGCCGCGCCGTACTCTGGGCGGGCGCGACAGAGACCACACTGCAGCGGATGAGTCGGGTGGCCGAACTGCTCGGCGATACCGATGTCTCGCGGCAGTTGAGCTACATGATGGCCATGCACCTGAAGCAGTTCGACATCGGGAACCGGCTGCTGCAGGACGGCCTGCGGCGCTGGCCCAGCAGCGTGCCGCTGCTGTTTACGGCTGCTGAGCAGCAGTTGTCGGAAGCGGGGCGTGCCATTTCACAGCCTTTGGCGGCCAATGCCCTGTCGCGGCTGCCTGCGCAACCGGCCATGGTGCTCAATACGATGCGCGATGCTTCCAGTCAGGACTGGCCCAAGGTTATGGCAGCGGATGCCGCGCTTGCGGCGGTGCCCTGGACGGCGCAGTGGGGCCTGCAGGCTGCCCAGCTGCGGGTCGAATGGCGTATGCGCGTGAATAATCCCGGTCTGCGCCAGCGCTATGGCGATGAGGGCATCGCAATTGCCGATCTCGCGGAGGTCGCACAGCCCGACGTGTATTGGCACGCGCTGCGCGCGCGCAGTGCCGTGGGCACCAATCGTCCGGAAGTTGTGCTCGAGTCGGCCGCGCTCTTCTGTGCCACGGTGGAAAAGACGATCGACAAGCTGGCGGCCAACGAAAAGCGGCTGGTGGGCGTGCGCGCTGCCGGGCTGGTGGAAGTCGTTCGGGATCTGGGCCAGGACAGCCGGGTCGATGCGGAGCGTGTGCGCGGGGTGCAGGCACGTCTCCAGAGCATCATCGGTCTGACCCGCTAGCGCCTATGCCCATCAGTGGTCAGAACTATCGGGAAATCGGCCGTGCCGCGGCCGGTGCCGTGTCTGTGGTGGCGGTCTACACGGCTGATGGCGCCAGCGTCGCGGCCCTGACCGTGTCGTCTTTCGTGACGCTGTCCTTCGATCCGCCTCTGGTCATGTTCGCCATCCAGCATAACGGCTCGGGATTCCGCTCGATGGTCGAAAGCCGGTCTTTCGGCGTCAGTCTGCTGGCATCCGATCAAAAGCATCTGGCAGAGCGGTTTGCAGCCCGCGGCAGTGCGCAGCGCGATCCGCGCGATTTCGTCCCGGGTGAGTCATTGCGGGTGCCACTGATTGCCGGCGCGTTGGCGCAGGTCGAGTGCAGCACCCATCAACTGGTCATGAGTGGCGATCACGCGATCGTTGTCGGGTTGGTGGAGGCGGCACGGACGCGGCCCGGGTTGCCGCTGCTGTACTTCGACCGCCAATACGGCTCATTCGCCGGCTTTTGAGGACCCGGTCCCGAGCACGGGGACCATATTGGCCGCCAGGAACTCGATCAGCGCTGCCACCTGCGGGTAGCGGGCCCGACGCAGGTCGGACACGGCATGCAGGTCGAGCAGGTCTGAGGCCATCCACTCCGGCAGCACGCGCGTCAGCTTGCCCATGGCAATGCCCTGGCGGCACAGAAACTCTGGCAGGACGCCAATCCCGGCACTGGCCGCCGTGGCGGCATGGATCACCGCCGGGTCGTTGACCACCAGTCGCGCATTGACCGGTAGCTGCACGGTCTGCTTCGAGCCACGCGAGAGACGCAGTTCGGTTACCGATTCCCCGGCGATCAGCAGGGCGTGGCCGGCCAGCTCGGCGGGGTCGGCAGGTGCGGGATGCGAACGCAGATAGCCGGGGGTAGCGCAGAGGATCAGTGGCGGCCGGCCCAGAGAGCGGCCCGCCAGCCCCTCCGCGCGCGGGGGGCCGTTCTGGATCAGCACGTCCCATTGCTCGCCAGGCTCGGCCGGCAGTTCAGCGCTCATCTCCACTTCCAGCGGGATGTCGGGGTAGCTCTCCAGGAATCGGGGCAGCAGGGGGCTGAGCAGGAGGCGGCCGTAGGCCGGGTCGGCCAGCACCCGCAACCCTTTGCGCTCGGTGGCCAGAGGTAACATGGCGGCCCGGGCGGCCTGGACTTCTTCGGCCACACGCCGACAGTAGGGCAGCAGCGCCGCCCCGGCATCGGTCAGCGCCAGACGTCGTGTGGTGCGCGTCAGCAGCTTGGTCCCGGCTCTGGCTTCGAGGCTGCGCACGGCCCGGCTGATGGCCACCTTGGGCACACCCAGAGCCCGGGCGGCGGCGGTGAACGAGTGCAGGTCTACAACCTGTGCAAAGGCTGCCATTTCAGATGCTAACCACATGCCTGTATCATAGAGGGATCAATAACCGCCTTTCAAGCTGATATTAGGCAGTTATAGGAAAGAATGATCGCGCCTTTGTCGGCCCGCGGCGACAGCGGGGAGGCCGCGAAAAATGACAATTCTTGTATTCGTGAGAAGTGGTCAGTGCCGCAGAATCCTGAGCCGCCGACGGTTGGAAATTGAGCTGATGTGCCCATGAAACGGCTGCAAAAATGCTTGCCCCTTTTTGCTCTGCTGATGGCGACGCTGACATCGCACGCCCAGGTGGGCGAGCGCGTGGTTGGGGGTGTTCAGGCTGAGGCGAAGATCCTCAAGCGATACGACAAGGATGGGGATGGCGTCCTCGACGCCGCCGAGCGCCTCAGTGCCATGCAGGACTTTGGTTTCGACCTGACCCAGGCCGCGCAGCGCCCGGCCACCCCTGCCCGGCGCCTGTCACCGTCTCAGGTCCGAAAGTATTCCACCGAGCCGCTGTTCGACGAAGGGGTGGTGAGGACGATTTTCCTGAGCTTTGACACCCAGACCTGGGAGAGCGAGCTGGCGGTCTTCAAGAACAGCGACGTGCAGGTGCCGGCCATGGCGCTCATCGACGGCCGCATGCTGCGCGACGTGGGTGTTCGCTTTCGCGGCGAGCCCAGCTACCGCAACAACAGTACCGGCAACAAGCGGTCGCTCGACATCAGTCTGAATTTCCGGCACCGCAATCAGAGCTTCCTCGGCGCCACGCGCCTCACGCTGCTCGCCACCGGCAGCGACCCCTCCTTTCTGCGCACGGTGATGTTCATGCACATTGCGCGGCAGTACTACCCCGCCCCGGGTGCGAATTTCATCCGGATAGTCATCAACGGAGAGGACTGGGGCATCTACGTCAACCAGCAGGCGCTGGATCCGGCCTTTACTGCGCAAGTCGGTGCGGGTCGCGGTCCGATCTGGACCGCCCCCATCCCCAGCGAGGCGCGTGGCGGCCTAGAGTACTGGGGGGAGGATCCGGTCCCTTACCAGCAGTTTTTCGAGCTTATGAACGCGGGTGGTCGCAGTCCGTCGCAATCGTGGCGATCGCTGATTCATCTTTGTCAGGTGTTGAACGAGACGCCGCCCGAGCGCCTGCCAGCGGCGCTGGCTCCGCTCATGGACGTGGATGGCGCGCTGCGGTTTCTGGCCGTCGACAACGCGCTGATGAATAACGAGAGCTATTACCAGCGCGGCGCGCTCTTCGGCATTTATGCCGACGAGCGCGGTCGGTTCCACTTTGTCGCCCATCATGCCACCGAGGCCCTGTGGCCAATGGCAGCCGATCGCATTCGCCGTGAGAATGTCAGACCGACCATCATGGGCTTCCTTCCCATGGGGCTGAATCCGTTGGCTGGCGCTGACCAGCCACATCGCGCTTTGCTCAGTCGCCTACTGGCGGTGCCGGAGTATCGGCAGCGCTATCTCGGCTATATCCGTGACATCAACAACAAGTGGCTCAACTGGGAGCGTTTCAGCGCTTTGGCCCTGCAACAGCAGGCGCTGATTGCCGAGGATGTTCGGCGTGACGAGCACAAGTTGTTTTCCACGGATGCCTTCGAAGGCGGTCTGATCAGAAGTACGAACGGCAAGGGCGACGATGGGGGTAATGGCATCGTCAGCCTGCAGAAATTTGTCGAGCAACGCCACGCCTTTCTCGCCCAGACCCTGGGCGAGAAATGAATCGGCATCGTTGGTCTAGCCGCTGATTGCAGCCAGCACCGGACCGGTGTCCGGCAGCACGCCGCGCCAGAGACGGAAGGCCTCGGCAGCCTGTTCGACCAGCATCCCAAGACCCATTTCCGCGCGCTGCGCCCCGGCCGATTGGGCCCAGCGCGTGAACGCCGTGCCCTCACGCCCGTAAAACATGTCGTAGCAGATCGTATGCGCGGCTACGGCGCCTTGCGGCATCGGCGGCAAGTTGCCGGTGTGACTGGCCGAGGTTGCATTGATGATGAGATCGAAGGGCCCTGCAGTCGCAGCGCCCAATGTCACGCCCAGTGAGGCGGCCACCGGCTCGAAATCTCGGAGTACCTGTTCGAGGCGCGGCCGCGTGCGATTGTCGAGCAGCAGTGCCGAGGGGTGCAGTTCCAGCAACGGGCCGATCACACCCCGCGCGGCGCCGCCGGCGCCCAGCAACAGGATGCGACAATCGCGCAGGGTCAGACCCATGCGCTCGACCAGATCACGCACCAGGCCGACGCCATCGGTGTTGTCGCCGAGCAGATCACCGTTCGCTAAAACAGCCAGTGTGTTGATCGAGCCGGCCAGTTTGGCGCGCGCCGTCAGCTCGACGGGCAATGCCAGTGCCGCCTCCTTGTGCGGGAAGGTGACATTGGCACCGCGACCGCCGGAGGCGAAGAACTGGCGCGCAGTGGTGATGAACTGCTCCGGGAGCACGTCGATGGCGTCGTAGCTCAGCGCTTGATCGCACTGACGTGCAAACAGTGCGTGGATCTGCGGCGAGCGCGAATGCGCAACGGGATGTCCAAACAGTACGTAGCGATCGACCGTGTTCATCAGGCTGCACCGCTCTCCTGCACCAGCCAGCGCACGGCCGTGCCGCCCTGCGCGTCGATGCCGAGCAGCGTACCCAATTCCGGTAGCCATTGTTGCATCTGCGTATCCAGTTGCCACGGTGCGTTGATGATCAGCAATCCCGAGCCGTTGAGTGCGACGCGCGAATCGCGGGGGTGGCGCCACAGTTCGCACTGCAGCGTCGGGGCCTGCAGGCGCGCCGCGCAGCGACGAAGCCAGGGGGCCAGCAGCCGATCATCTTTGATGGGATACCACAGCGCGATGACCGTACCGGCCAGACGTGTCAGAGCCTCCAGTGCCGCTGACAGGGCCGTATCCAGCTCCGCGAGTGGGTCTTCGTAGGGTGGATCGATGAGCAGCAGCGCACGGCGTTCGCGCGGTGGAAACTGACTGCGCAGGCTCTGCAGCCCATCCGCGCAGAGCGTGCGCATGCCGGGCCAAGGACGCACTGCCTGCTGCAGGGCGCGGCATTCCGGCGCGAGCAATTCGCAGCACACACCGCGGTCCTGCTCGCGCAGCAGTGTAGCCGCCAGCAGCGGCGAGCCAGCGTAGGCGCTGCCAGCGCGCGGCAGTGGTTTGTCGGCAGTTAGAGCTGCACAAGCGGCCGATTCGGCATGGAGGAACTGGCGTATCGCGTCGCTTTGCGGCGTGCTGGCGGCCAGTCGAGCGTACCCCTCGCGTATCTCGCTGCCGGGCTGGCTGTCACCATGGCCCGAGTACCAGCCCCTGCCGGCATGTGTCTCGAAGTAGAACAGCCCCTTGTCCTTGCGCTGCATGGCCTGCAGCAACGCCACCAGCGTGACGTGTTTGTGGACGTCGGCGAAGTTGCCGGCGTGAAAGCGATGCCGGTATTTCACCGCCTGCTCTAAGCCTTGGCGGTTTCGTCAGCCGCGCCCTTGGTTTTCGCTTTGGCTTTTGCTTTGCTCTTGGTCTTCGCTTTGGGCTTCGCCTTGGCTTTTGCTTTCGCCTTGGTTGGCGCGGCCTTCTCGGCTGACTTGGCTTTGGCTGCGGAGGCCTTGCCCGCAGTCTTTGTAGCGGCTGCCGCCGGTGCGGCCTTCCGGCCGAACCGACCGCGCGTGCCCTTGACCGGCGCTGCAGCGAGCAGTTCGCGAC
>CAYFPW010000087.1:0-2384 GCA_964345055.1 uncultured Steroidobacteraceae bacterium
CGATCGGCTCTTCCTTCACGAAGCAGAACGACGCAATGTCGCTCGCATGCTCGTGTGCAGCATGGGAATGCCCAGTATGGTCATGGTCGTGACAGTCGTGATCATGGTCGGCATGCTGGTACGCGCGCTCGTTGAGCCAACGCAGCGCACTCTCACCACTGCTGCGCGGATCAGCTCCTGAGGCACGCAGCAAGACTGCAATGTCGTGCTCGCTGGCCGGGACACGCATGATCGTGGCGGCAGGATTCAGCTCTCGCAGAGTGGCTAGAGCGGCCGCTTCGGTCGCAGGTGCCACATCAGGCGCCAGCAGATCGAGCTTGGTCAGCAGGATCTGATCAGCGACGCCGATCTGGCGTACAGATTCATCATGTCGGCGCAGAGTGCCCGGTCCGTTGACGACGTCATACACCGCGATGACGGTGGCCATACGGTAGGACGTCTCGAGCGTGGGCTCAGACAGAAGCGATTGCAGTAACGGCACAGGATCCACCAGCCCCGAGGTTTCGATCACGACATGATCGAAGGGCTGCACAGCGCCATTGGAGCGCGCCGTATAGAGCTCAGTCAGAGTGGCCAGCAGATCGCCGCGTACCGTGCAGCACATGCAGCCGTTTTCCAGCACCACGATGTTGTCGTTGCTGGAAGCCACCAGCGAGTGATCGAGACCAACCTGCCCGAACTCGTTGATGACGACCACGGTGCTCGCCAACTCCGGCTGCCGGATGGCGCGGTTGAGCAACGTGGTCTTGCCGCTGCCTAGGAAGCCGGTCAGCAATGTGACCGGCACCCTGACCGGCGGCACGCCGGCGTCCTGCATCGCCGGCGCCATACCGTCCTGCATGACGATGTCTTAGAGGAAGACTTCGCAGCCCGGCAGACCGCAGGAAATCAAGCGGTCCGATGGGAAGTTGGTGATGATCTCGCAGCCGTCTTTGGTGACCACCACTTCTTCTTCGATGCGCGCGGCACCGGAGCCGTCGGCGGCACCACACCAGGTCTCGAGCGCGAACACCATGCCTTCCTTGAGCGGCTCGCTCTGTCCCTTGTAGCGCTTGGAGAAGATCGGACGCTCCCACAGCGATAGACCGACGCCGTGACCGTACTGCAGCAGGAACGCTTCAGCTTCGTCCTTGTAACCAAACTCCTGCGCATCCGGCCAGACCTGCGCCACTTCGTCAGGCGTCACGCCCGGGCGGATCATGTCGATGGAGTCGCTGATCCACTTCGAGGCCTTCTCATAGGCATCGATCTGGTGCTTGTTCGGCTCACCGCAGATGAAGGTGCGGTAGTAGCAGGTGCGGTAACCATTGAAGGAATGCATCAGGTCCAAGAACACCATGTCACCCGGCTGGATGATACGGTCGGACATGGTGTGCGAGTGCGGACGTCCACGCGATCCGGACACCGAGTTCACGCACTCCACGCGCTCCGAGCCGAGGCGGAACAGACGGTCGTGGGCAATGGCCACCAGTTCGTTCTCACGCGTACCGGGGCGGATCGCCTTGACGATATCGACATACGTGGCATCAACCATCGCGGCGGCCAGCTTCAGCAGCTCAATCTCGTCGGGCGTCTTGACTTCGCGCGCGTCGAGCAGCGCCTGCTGGCCGTCGACCACCTCGATGCCCTCGGCCTCGAGCGCGCGCAGCATCGGCAGTTCCATGATGTCGATGCCGATCGGCTTGTTCTCGATGCCGTACTCCACCAGCGCCTTCTTAATCTGCTTGGCAAAGGCGCTGTCGATCTTCATGCCTGGGCGCAGCGCACCCTGCATGGTGGAAATCGGGGCAGCGACGTGCGAGGCAATCCAGGGCGCAGCAATACGCTTGGCCGGGGCAGCCGGATCCCACAGGAACGGAGGTCCGTCAGTCGGGCACAGCGTGTAGCGCATGAACTTGTCGCGCGCCCATTCACCAATGTGCGTGCCGGTGACGTAGCGGATGTTGTCGAAGTTGAAGCAGATCACGCCGCCCAGGCCAGCAGCCTTGATGGCGTTCTGGGCGCGCTGCAAGCGCGCCTTGCGCATGCGGTCGTAATTGACGCCACCTTCCCAGTCGGTGGCCATCGTGCCATAGGAAGCGGTGGCGTAAGGGCGGTTGTACTTCATCGGGCGCGCACTCCATTGAGGATCATCACGAATCGGCAAATTATACTGGAATCCGGCGTTTTCGAATATTGCGAAGGCGCCTTCGAAACTGCGATAATTTTCGGGGCAATTCTGCCTGCACAAATCTCTAGGACTCTATGATCGACACCGTCAAGCAATGCCGGATTGGCTGGGCTGGCACCGGACGCATGGGCTTCCCAATGGTTCAGCGCCTGCTGGCTGTTCACCGGCCCGTCACGGTGTGGAACCGCACCCGCAGCAAGGCCGAGCCGCTTCA
>CAYFPW010000087.1:2484-7021 GCA_964345055.1 uncultured Steroidobacteraceae bacterium
TGCAGCCGAGGACAAGCAGCAGGATTTCGCGCGGATTCTGGAGACCCTGGCCGCTTGGTCGGGCATCCCTCTCGCCAGCGAGAACAAAAACGTCCCGACCGGCCTCGAGTTGCCGGCTCCGGACGCAAAAAAACCTTGATATTCCGTACCCTTGGATTCATCATTCGCCGGTTTTTTCGGCCGTAATTTGACCCTGTGCTGGCTCGGTTCCGCCGGCCGCACAGGGGTCCAACCAGTTGTTCACCTTCGAGGCTCCGCATGAAATCCGCTGCTACTCCCGCTGACATCCCAGCCGATACGCGGCTGCGTCTTTATCACCTGCAGGTACTGATTCGCGAAGCCGAACAGCGCGCGTACGACCTGTTCCTGGAGAATCTGGTCAAGGGCACCAGCCACCTGTCACTGGGTCAGGAAGCCATTGCCGCCGGCTTTGCTGCCGCAATGCAGCCTGGCGACCTCAGCTTCTGCACCTATCGCGGCCATGCCCACACGCTGGCCCGCGGCGTCTCGGTTGAGAAGGTGCTGGGCGAGCTGATGTACCGCGACAACGGCCTGATGCGCGGCAAGGGCGGGTCGATGCACCTGACCTCCGTCGAGCACGGCGTCATGGGCTCCTACGCCATCATCGGCGCCCACCTGTGTATCGCCAACGGCGCCGCCTGGCGCGCTCAGTACCGCGGCGATAAGGATGTGTCCACCTGCTTCTTCGGCGACGGCACCACCAACATCGGCGCCTTCCACGAAGCACTGAACTTTGCTGCGATCTGGAAGCTTCCAGTCGTGTTCGTCTGCGAAAACAACCTGTACATGGAGTACACGCTGAACGCTGACGTGACCGCTGTGGAGCACCCGGCCGCTGACCGCGCCGCTGCCTACGGCCTCGAGCGCATCGTCATCGACGGCAACGACGCCGACGTCGTCTACAACACGGCCAAGGCGGCCTATGCCCGCGCCCGCGCCGGTGAAGGCCCGTCGATGATCGAGTGCCTGACCTATCGCCATTCCGGCCACAGCCGTGCCGACCCCGCCAAGTACCGTCCGGCCGGGGAACTGGAGAAATGGAAGAAGCGCGACCCGCTCAAGATCTACCGTGCCCGCCTTGAATCGCTGGGTGTCGCGGCTGCGAAGCTGACCGAGATCGAGCAGCGCGCGAAGGCCGAGGTGAACGCGGCAACTGAAGCCTGCCGGGCTGCGCCGCCACCGCCGGTCGATATTGCCTTTACTGATGTGTACGCGAACGGAGGTGCAGCGTGGCGGAACTGACTTATCGGGATGCCGTTGCGCGCGGCATTGCCCAGGAAATGGAACGCGACCCCAATGTCGTGTGCATCGGCGAAGACATCGCCAAGGCTGGCGGCGTCTTCAAAGCGACCTGGGGTCTGTTCGACAAGTTCGGCGCGAAGCGCGTCTGCGACACGCCGATTGCCGAGCAGGCAATCCTCGGTGCCGCGATGGGCGCTGCGATGACGGGACTCAAGCCTGTCGCTGAAATCATGTTCGCGGACTTCGCTGCGGTTTGCTGGGACTTCTTCGCCAACGAATTCCCGAAGACCCGCTACATGACCAACGGTCAGGTGGGCGTGCCACTGGTGGTACGTCTTGGCAACGGCGGTGCGGCGCGCTTCGGCGCCCAGCACAGCCAGAGCGTCGAGAACTGGTGCATGATGATCCCGGGCCTGAAGGTCGTTGCGCCGTCCAGCCCGGTCGACGTGGTGGGTCTGATGGCCGCGGCCATCCGCGACCCCGATCCGGTGATGTTCCTCGAGCACAAGTCGCTGTATGCAACCAAGGGCGAAGTGCCGGATGGTGAGATCATCGACACGCTCGGCACCGCCAAGATCCTGCGCACGGGCCGCGATGCGACCATCCTCGCGCTGGCGCTGATGGTGCCGCGTGCGCTGGCCGCTGCAGAGGAACTGAAGAACAAGCACGGCATCGACTGCGAAGTCATCGACCTGCGCAGCCTGGTACCGCTGGACACGCGCACGATCCTGGCCTCGCTGGGCCGTACGCACCGTCTGTTCACGGTTGAGGAAAACCCGCGTCTGTGCGGCTGGGGCGCTGAAATCGTCTCCATCGTCGCGGACGAGGCCTTCTTCGATCTGGATGGCCCGCCGGTCCGCATCACGACCCCGCACATCCCGCTGCCTGCTGCTGACAACCTCGAAGATGCCGTGCTGCCCTCGGTGAGCCGCATCGTCGAGACCGTCCGCCGCTCACTGGCGAGCTGAAGTCATGGCAACGAACATCCTGATGCCGCAGCTCGGCGAGACCGTTACCGAGGGCACTCTGACCAGCTGGTCGAAGGCCGTCGGTGACAGCTTCGAGCCCGGCGACATTCTGTTCGAGATCGAAACTGACAAGACCTCGATGGAGATCCCGGCCACCACCGCCGGGACCCTCACCGAGATCCTGGTGCAGGCCGGTACGCTGGTCGACGTCGGCACGGTGGTCGCGGTGATCACCGAAGCCGGTGGTGCTGAGGCGCCCGCTGCAGCCGCGCCGGCAGCGCCGGCGGCTAAGGCAGCCGCTGCGGCTCCTGCCCCGGCTCCGACTGCTGCCCCCAAGGCAGCCGCCACAGCATCGCCCGACAAGATCTTCGGCGCAGCCAAGCTGGCCAGCGGTACGGAGATCACGCCGCTGGCGCGGCGCCTGGCTGCCGAAGCACAGGTCAGTGTCGATACGCTGAAGGGATCCGGTCCCGGTGGCCGGATCGTCGGCAAAGATGTGACCCCGGGGTCTGCCCCGGCCTCCGCTCCGGCGCGTGCGGCGCAGTCGGTGGCCAGCGGCCCGTCTGGGGACAGCATCAGGGCCATGTATGCCAGTGTGGGCTTCGAGAAGGTTGCGCTGGACGGCATGCGCCGCGCCATCGCGCGTCGCCTGACCGAGTCCAAGCAGACCATCCCGCACTTCTACCTGACGATGCCCATCCTGCTCGACCCGCTGACAGCGTTGCGTGCTTCGCTGAATGCGGCGGCCGAGTCCAAGGCGGGCGGCGCCAAGGCGGTGAAGCTGTCGGTCAATGACTTCGTGATCAAGGCTGCCGGTGCAGCCCTGATGCGCGTTCCGGCCGCGAATGCCGTCTGGGCGGAGGACAGCATCCTGCGCTTCCGTCAGGCTGACATCAGTGTTGCGGTAGCGGTCGACGACGGTCTGTTTACACCGGTGCTGCGTGCCGTAGACACCACGGACATCTACTCGGTGTCTTCGGACATGAAGCGTCTGGCAACTCGGGCCCGGGAGCATGCGCTGCTGCCGGCCGAGTACCAGGGCGGCTCGCTGAGCATTTCCAACATGGGCATGTACGGTGTGGCGCAGTTCGCGGCGATCGTCAATCCGCCGCAGGCTGCGATTCTGGCCGTCGGCGCCGCAACCCGCGTGGCCAGCGAGGCCGCTGACGGCAGCGTGCGCTTCGTCAGCCAGATGACCGTGACCCTATCATGCGACCATCGCGTCATCGACGGCAGCGTCGGCGCGCAGTTCCTGACCGCCTTCAAGGCGGCCATGGAAAACCCGGCTGAACTGATCAACTGATCTGTCGGTCAATGGGCGCTGGCCGATTCACCGGCCAGCGCCCTGCTCTGCCAAGCAGCGCCGCTAAGATTCTTGCTGACCCTGTGCGGCCATGATGGTGCCGGCATAATGGGGCCCACCTATTTGAGATAGCATTAGCCCCTAGAATAAGAAACGGGGGGCCTAGGCATGTTGGTCACACCAGCCAACGGAATAATGCTGCTCGCGAGCCTAGCGTTCTTGGCTATCGGACTCACCTGTTGGCTTTCGGTCAAACGCCCGGACGCCTCCGCCCGACTTTGGGTGCTGGGTTTTATTGCCGCTGGAATTGCCCCCCTATTGGGCGCTTTTGGTGGCGCGACAGTCGGTCCTTTCCCCTTCATTGGCGCGTGCATTGCTCTGGCTTTGTCCTTTGTTCTTTTCGGGCTTGCACTGAAGGTGCTTTACACCGCCCGCTTTTATATTCGCGATCAGGTCGTTCTAACCGGCACCTATCTCCTAGGGTACGCACTGTCGCTCGCCTACGTTTCTGGTCATGGGTCACCGGCTTGGCAGATTTTTCTCTTTTCAGTCGGCACTGGAGCCCCAGCCGTATGGGCAGCCCTACAGGCGATTCAGCTCAGTCAGCGCAGCAAGTCCGTTTTTGTTTCTCATCTGATATTTATTTTCGTCCTACAGGCATTGGTTGTGCTATCGCGGATTCCGCAAGCATTATTTATTGATACCGCGCGCTTGTGGGAGCACAGCTCGTCAAATGAAATCATCCTCACAATATTAAGTCTCTGTGGAATTATCAAAGCCATCTCATATTTTGGACTTCGCTTTGAGGAGCTTAATGATCGTCTAGAATCTGAAACTCAGTTGCTTCAAGAGCAGGCATACACACTTGCAAAAAAGAACTCGGAAATTGTGTCGGCCATGTATTCCGCGCCAATTGCCTGTGTTGTGACCAGCCCTTCGCTCGAAATGCTCTATGCAAATGCTCAGGCCGAACGTCTTCTAGGCGGAGTAATTGAAAATAGCG
>CAYFPW010000088.1:0-7009 GCA_964345055.1 uncultured Steroidobacteraceae bacterium
CACAGGTCGGCGCCCTGCAGTCCGATCTGGCCGCTCAGAAGGCCGACAACAGCAAAGCTGATGCTGCCAACGCTGCAGCCGCCGCCAAGGCCAGTGCAGGAGCCGATGCCGCCGCCAAGGCTGCTGCTGCTGCTCAGACCACCGCCAACCAGGCTCTGAGCGCTGCTCAGGCTGCGCAGGCGGGCGTCAATGCGATCAACGAGAAGATCGATCGCATGTTCAAGCGTTCGGTTTCCAAGTAAGCCGATCGACTGCCTTGTTGCCGGCCTGTCCGGCAACGAAAAACGCCGCGCTCGTCGCGGCGTTTTTTTTGATTCAGCGGCCGGGCTCGGTCGGACGCATCAACCCTTCCTGGGCGGTACTCGCTACCAGCACGCCCTCACGTGTGTAGAGGCTGCCGCGGGCAAAGCCACGGGCTCCGGAGGCACTGGGGCTGTCGGTGGCATAGAGCAGCCAGTCATCCACACGTGCAGCGCGGTGAAACCACATCGCATGATCGATGCTTGCCGTGATGACGTTGTTCCGCCACTGCGAGAGCGCATGCGGCCGGCAGGCGGTGTTCAGCAGGTTGTAGTCGGAGACATAGGCCAGTAGCGAACGATGCAGCGCATCGTCATCCGGCAGTCGATCCACCGCACGGAACCAGATCTGTTGTGCGGCGGGTGATGGCTCGGGTCGCAACCAGTCTTCCAGCTGTACGGGCCGGAACTCGAAGGGACGCGAGCGCTCGAGGAAACGCCGTGCGCGTTCGGGTAGCCGCGCGAGCAGCGACTCGGGCAAATTATTGGCATCGTGCAGGGTTTCAGGAGCCGGAACGTCCGGTGCAACGGACTGATGCTCGACTCCGGCCTGCGGCTTCTGGAATGACGCCGAGAGATTGAAGATCTGCTCGCCATGCTGGATGGCCGTGACACGGCGACTGGAAAAGCTCTCGCCATCGCGGCTGCGGTCCACGTCGTAGACGATGGGCATGTTGAAATCGCCGCGACGAAGAAAGTAGGCGTGCAGCGAGTGCACTGCCCTGCCGTCGGGCACCGTGGCACTGGCGGCGCGCAAGGCCTGCCCCAGCACCTGCCCACCGAATACTTGCGGGCTGCCGATGTCGCGGCTTTCGCCACGGAAGAGGTCGTCCTCGAGTCGCTCGAGATCGAGCAGCCGCACCAGTTCTTCGAGCCGCGCGTCCATGCCGCGAAGCTTACGCCGGTTCAGCTGCCGGCAACACCCAGCCGCTTCTGCATCGCCGGACTGGTGGTGGTGTACTGCAGGAACTGCTTCTTGGCCGGATAGAGGTACTTTTGCACACCAAAGGCGGCGAGCGCCGCCTCGTGGAATCCGGACAGGATGAGCTTCTTCTTGCCAGGATAGGTATTGATGTCGCCCACGGCGAAGATGCCGGGAATGCTGGACTGGAACTGCTCCGTATCGACCTTGATGGCGCGCTTGTCGAGTTCCAGACCCCACTCGGCGATCGGTCCGAGCTTCGGCGCCAGCCCGAAGAACACCAGCAGCTGATCGGCCTCGACCGGATGCAGCTGCCCGTCGGCACCTTTGATGGTGACGCCGTTAATGACGCCATTGGCGATCTGCAGGGAATCGGCCAGTCCTTCGATGAAGCGCACCTTGCCGGCCGTCTCGAGTTCTCGCACACGTGCCACCGACGCAGGTGCGCCACGGAATTCGGCGCGCCGGTGCACCAGAGTGAGCGACTGCGCCTTCGGCGCTAGGTCCATGGTCCAGTCCAGGGCAGAGTCGCCGCCGCCGAAAATGACGAGACGCCGGCCGTGGAAATCAGCCGCACTGCGGACCTTGTAGTGAATCTGGCGGTCTTGGAATTCTGCGGCACCTTCCACACCCAGTTGACGCGGCTGGAATGAACCCACACCGCCGGCAATGATGACCGCGCCGGCGTCGAATACCGTCCCGCGGCCGGTGGTCACGAGGAAACGGCCGCTGTCCTGCTTCTGCACTGACACGGCTTCCTGGCCCATATGAAGCTCTGCGCCGAAGGGCTTGATCTGCTCCAGCAGACGATCGACCAGTTCCTGCGCGCCGCACACGGGCAGCGCGGGGATGTCGTAGATCGGCTTTTCAGGGTACAGCTCGCTGCACTGTCCGCCGGGATTGGCCAGCGAATCCAACACACAGCACTTGATGCCCAGTAGCCCGAGCTCAAAGACCTGAAACAGCCCGGCAGGGCCGGCACCGATGATGGCCACTTCCGTGACGATGGGCGCTGAGTTCACGTTGGACTCTCCGGTGATCGAATCGGCTTACGCCCGGCCGGCGTTTGCGTCGGTCGGGGCGTGGAAATATTCGCTCTCGGTGGCCAGCTGGCGCACCAGACGCTGCAGCTCTGCGAGCCGCGCATCAGCCGTACTGATGGGCATGCAGTCCTCGCAGCGTGCCTCTCCGCACGGTTGGCGCGAGTAGAGCCAGTACTGCACGGCGCCGGCCAGCAGGCCGTCGGCGATGTCCCAGAGGTCGGCTTCTTTGTCGGTACCGGCAAGCTTGTTGCCGAGATCAACGGCCTTGGTAAAGGCCGAATCAAAACTGTCTGCGCTGTCTTCCATACGGTAATTATAGCAAAGCCACCCACGCAGTGGCCCGGCACACTCACCGGTAACCGCGGGCCTGCAACGCAAATAATTGCGCGTAATGTCCCTGCCGGGTCATTAACTCTTCATGGCTGCCCTGCTCGATGATCCGGCCGCGCTCCAGAACCGCAATCTGATCCGCCATGCGCACCGTGGAGAAACGGTGTGAGATCAGTATGGTGATCCGACCGGACGACAACTGCCGAAAATGCTCGAAGACCTCTGCCTCGGCACGCGCGTCCATCGCCGCGGTGGGTTCATCGAGCACCAGCACATCGGCACGCGTGCGCATGAAGGCGCGTGACAGCGCAACCTTCTGCCATTGCCCGCCGGACAGCTCACGCCCGTCACGGAACCACTTGCCCAGCTGCGTCTGGTAGCCCTGCGGCAGCTGCGCGATGAAATCCGCCGCCCGGCCCTTGACCGCTGCCTCGCGCCAGCGCGCCTCATCCTCGAAGTGCGGTTCATCACCCGCACCGACGTTCTCACCCACCGGCAGCTGGTAGCGGGCGAAGTCCTGGAAGATCACGCCGATGCGTTCGCGCAGTGCGCGCTCGTCCCATTCGCGCACATCGCGACCCTCGAAGAGGATGCGGCCGGAATCGGGTTCATAAAGATGCGTCAGCAACTTGACCAGCGTGGTCTTGCCTGAACCATTTTCACCTACGAGTGCCAGCGAACGACCCGGCGGCAGATGCAGCGTGACGTCGTTGAGTGTGGGTTCGCTCGCTCCCGGGTAGCTGAATGTGACCTGCTCGAAGCGAATACCGTCCGCGGGATTCGGACCGTGCACTGCCTTGCCGATACGTGGCGGCACCGGTGTGTCGAGATACTCGTACAGCGTCGAGAGGTAGAGATTGTCCTCGTACATGCCGCCGACCGCGGCGAGGATCGCGCTGACCGCACCCTGACCCTGACGGAACAGCAAGAGGTACATGGTCATCTGGCCGAGTGTGATGCGCCCGTGGGCTGCGGACCAGGCGATCCAACCATAAGCGGCGTACAGAGTTCCGGTGGCCAGCAGGCTGAGCGCGAAACCCCAGGAGTCGCGACGGATCGAGAGTGCGCGATCTTCACGATAAAGCTTTTGAAAAATGGCGCGGTAGCGTTGCAGGAAGCGCTCACCCAGACCGAAGAGCTTCACCTCTTTGGCATGATCCTCACGGGCCAGAACGGTTTCCAGATAGTTCTGCATGCGCGTCTCGGGCGAGCGCCAGCGAAACAGTCGGAATGCATCACCGGAGAACTTCGCCTCGGCGATGAAGGCCGGAAGACCGGCCAGCAGCAGGATGGAGACCGTCCACGGCGAGAAACGCACCAGCAACACGGCGTAGGTGACCAGCGAGACAAGATTCTGCGCCAAACCGAAGGTGCGCATGGCCAGACTCAATGGGCGGACCGAGGCCTCGCGCCGCGCGCGCGTCAGTCGGTCGTAGAACTCGGAGTCCTCGAAGTGGCGCAATTCGAGGGTCAGTGCCTTTTCCAGAATCATGACGTTGACGCGCTGACCGAGTTGCGCACGCAGCAGCGCCTGGCACAGCGACAGACCGCGCTGGGCACCGGCCAGCAGCGCGACCAGCACGCCTTCCAGCAGCACCCAGCGCAGCACCGCAGCGGCGTCGTGATCCGCAGCGGCCATGGCGCGCACCACCGCATCGACGATCCGCGCACCGACCCAGGCGACACCGGCCGGCATCAGTCCGGCCACCAGCGTCAGCAGCGCCAGGGCCGCGAGCAAGCCGCGGTTCGTATCGCGCACCAGCCCAATCGCGCTACGGCTGTAGCGGAAGACGCTGCAAAACCCCCGCAGCATCTCGGCAATGCCGACACGCGGCACCGGCGGTGGATGCGGCGGGCCTGCCATCAGGGTGCGGCCGTGGGCGCCGGTTGCACGACCGCACTGCGCGGGTCATAGCCGAGATTCGGCGCCAGCCAGCGCTCCACTTCGGCCACGGTCATACCCTTGCGCGCCGCATAATCCACGACTTGATCACGATCGATGCGACCAACATTGATGTAGCGCGCATCCGGATGCGCGAAGTACCAGCCGCTGACCGCAGCAGCTGGATGCATGGCGAAGGATTCAGTCAACGTCATGCCGGCGTTGTTCTCGGGATCCAGCAGTTGCCACAGCACGACCTTCTCGGTGTGATCGGGACAGGCGGGATATCCCGGTGCCGGGCGGATGCCGCGATACTCCTCGCGCACGATCTGCTCGGAGGTGAGCTGTTCGTCGGCCGCATAGCCCCAGAACTCGCGCCGCACGCGCTCATGCAGGCGCTCGGCAAAGGCCTCGGCCAGACGGTCGGCCAGCACCTTGAGCATGATGGCTGAGTAGTCGTCATGCGCAGCGGCAAAGCGCGCCAGCGGCGCTTCGATGCCAAGACCGGCGGTCACGGCAAAGGCACCGATATAGTCGCGCCGCCCACTACCGATGGGTGCGACGAAATCCGCAAGCGCAGCATGGGCTTTGCCCTCGGGCAGATCCTTCTGCTGGCGCAGATGGTGCAATCGCAAAGAAACCTGAGCACGCGTGTCATCCGCGTAGACGTTGATGTCATCACCATCAGCGTTCGCCGGGAAGAAACCCACGACGCCACGGGCGGTCAGCCACTGCTCACGAATCAGCGTTCGCAGCATCCGGCGGGCGTCGTCATACAGCGCCGTCGCCTGCTCCCCATACTGCGGGTCAGTGAGGATCTCGGGGAAATGGCCGCGCAGCTCCCAGGCCTGGAAGAACGGTGTCCAGTCGATATAGCGCGACAGCTCCTCGAGCGAGTAGTTGTCGAAACGGCGCACGCCGAGCATGCGCGGTACCGGCGGCGTGTAAGCCTGCCAGTCGATCCGCGGGGCATTGGCACGAGCCTGCGCCAGGCTCAGCTGCGGGCCCTTGACGCTGCGGCCGCCATGCTGCTCGCGCCGCATGGCATGATCCTGTTTGACCTGAGCGATGAACGCAGCCGAATTGGCTGACATCAGCTGCTGGCAGACGCCCACCGCACGCGAAGCGTCCTTCACATAGACCACTGCACCGCTGTACTGCGGATCGATCTTCACGGCGGTATGCGCCGGCGATGTGGTCGCGCCTCCAATCAGAAGGGGCTGCCGATAGCCGAGGCGCTGCATTTCTGCCGCCACATGTACCATCTCATCCAGCGACGGCGTGATCAATCCGGACAGCCCGATGAGATCGGCTTTTTCACGCTCCGCAGCCTCGAGGATCTTGGCGCAGGAGACCATCACACCGAGATCAATGACCTCGAAGTTATTGCACTGGAGCACGACACCGACGATGTTCTTGCCGATGTCATGCACGTCACCTTTGACGGTGGCCAGCACCACGCGCCCGGCGGACTGCTGACTGGTATCGCCGCGCTGCAGCTTTTCTTCCTCGATATATGGAATTAGGTGCGCCACGGCGCGCTTCATCACCCTAGCGCTCTTGACCACCTGCGGCAGGAACATCTTGCCGGCACCGAACAGGTCGCCGACCACGTTCATGCCGTCCATCAGCGGCCCTTCAATGACCTGCAGCGGACGCGGGAAGTGCTTGCGCGCTTCCTCGGTGTCTTCGACCACGTACTGATCAAGACCCTGCACCAGCGCATGCGCCAGACGCTTTTCCACCGGCCAACTGCGCCAGGCAAGATCCTCCACCCGCCTCGTACCGCCCTCGCCCTTATAGCGTCCGGCGATCTCGAGCAGCCGCTCGGTGGCATCGGCGCGGCGATTGAGGATCACGTCCTCGACGCGCTCACGCAACTCGGCGTCAATCTGCTCGTAGATCGCGAGCTGACCCGCATTGACGATGCCCATGCTCATGCCATTGCGGATAGCGTGATACAGGAACACCGAGTGCATGGCCTCGCGTACGGGGTCATTACCGCGGAAAGAGAAGGACACGTTGCTGACACCGCCGCTGATCAACGCATGCGGGCAGCGCTTGCGGATCTCGGCACAGGCTTCGATGAAATCCAGCGCGTAGCGGTTATGCTCTTCGATGCCAGTGGCCACGGCGAAGATGTTCGGGTCGAAGATGATGTCTTCGGGCGGAAAACCAATTTCGCGCGTCAGCAACTGGTAGCTGCGCTCGCAGATGGCAACCTTGCGCGCGACGGTGTCGGCCTGACCCTGCTCGTCGAAGGCCATGACCACGACGGCTGCGCCATAGGCACGGATCTGGCGAGCCTGCTGCAGGAACGGCTCCACGCCCTCCTTCATGCTGATGGAGTTGACGATACCCTTGCCCTGCAGGCACTTCAGGCCGGCCTCGATGACGCTCCACTTGGAGGAATCGATCATCACGGGCACGCGCGCAATATCCGGTTCGGAGGCGATCAGATTCAGGAAGCGCACCATCGCGGCTTCCGAATCGAGCATGCCTTCGTCCATGTTCACGTCGATGATCTGTGCGC
>CAYFPW010000089.1:0-4288 GCA_964345055.1 uncultured Steroidobacteraceae bacterium
TCTCCCACCGAAAAAGAAGCCTGCAAAAATGCGCTTAAAGCTGCGCAAGCCGCTGGTGAGCTGCCGCACTACTACGGCCCTGGGATTATGTTCCTCTATCACGGCAGCGAGGTCTATATTCACGGCGTTCGCGTGCCCGCAAACCCCACCGATGCCACCGACCTCTCCCGCGCCGAGATGCAAGGGCGCGCGGATGCCTACGCGATGTTCCGCACTTGGAAACAAAGCGTGCCCGCCTTCACGGACGCCTACTTCATCGAGGCCTACCCGTGGATCGGTGTGCGAGAATCGCGCCGCATCCTCGGCCAGCATGTCCTCACCGAGGATGACCTCTTGAAGTCCCGCCGCTTTGACGATGCCATCGCCACCGGCTGCTGGTATCTCGACATTCACCCGAACAAAACCGTTGTCGGCAGTGCCAACGACTTCGATCCCAAAAAGCACCAGCCCGAGCCTTACGACATCCCCTATCGCTCCCTCGTACCGCAAAAAGCCAGCAACCTGCTCGTCGCCGGCCGCTGCCACAGCGCCACTCGCGGTGCCCACGCCTCCACCCGCGTCACCGTCACAGCGATGGCAATGGGCGAAGCCGCCGGTGTCGCAGCCGCGCTCGCGCTTCAAGGCAAGACCGAGGTCGCTTTGATTGATGGTGTTAGAGTCCGTGAAAAGCTTGCCACTCTCTTGGCTGGTCCCTTTACCGAGGCGTGATTGTAGTGCCGGCCCAGCTACTTCTACCTTCCTTCAAGCTCACTGGCATCCAAGCTTTGCTTTCACCAATGATCAAACGTCTTACCCTCCTCACCGCCCTGCTCCTACCACCACTTGCTGCGCTGCGCGCCGCCGATTTCTCTACGCGTGGACCGTTAGCGTCGGAGACAATCGAGTTCGCAAATCTCACCGACTCTTCCCGCACTGGGGCGAAGGCGTCTGGCGGCACCCGTGCGCAGCGTTTAGCACCGCGTCTTCGTCAGGACTCAACTCCCAACGGACGCAAAGTCCCCATCAGGGTGCATGTGCCAGCAACTGGAGGTCCATTTCCGGCGGTCATCGTTTCACACGGTGCCGGTGGTGATTGGGATACGCATTACGCGCAGGCACAGCACCTCGCTTCACATGGTTACGTGGTCTTTTGCCTCGAACATATCGGCAGCAATCGCGAGCGGATGACGCAAGGCTTTAGACTCATGCAGAATCTCGAAGCGATGATCCATGATTCCACGGAAGTTCTGGCCCGGCCAAAGGATGTGAGCTTTGCGATTGACCGTGCTGAGGAATGGAACCGAACGCATGAGAAGCTCCGTGGAAAGCTCGACCTGCAACGCGTTGGCGTCATGGGTCATTCGTTCGGAGCCTTCACCACGATGGTCGTGTGCGGCATGAGGCCTGCGCTGGACTGGCTCACGCCGCGCGTGGAACCGGGCAAAGGCCTCGGCCCCGAATTATGCGATCCGCGCGTGAAATGCGGCGTAGCACTTTCGCCGCAAGGCGTCGGAGAGCCGTTCTTCATCACTGAGAGCTTCGGTTCTTTAAAACTGCCGCTGCTGGGCATCTCTGGCACTGAGGATAGGCAGCAAAATGGCCTCACGGCGGGCAATCGCCGCGAAGCTTTCGCGCTGTGGCCGCAGGGACCACACAAGTTCATCTGGCTCGCCAATGCGAAGCACCTCGACTTCACCGACTCCACGGGCGTGGAGCGTCGTGCGACACCGTCTGCGACCCGCGAAGATGTCCAACCCCTCGTCCGTGCGCTCACGCTTCTGTTCTTCAATTCCTACCTCAAAGCTGACACCAATGCCGCGAAACAACTTACCTCCGACGCTTTGAAACCCTATCTGCACGGCGCTGTGAACAACGTCGATGTGCTGTCCAAATGAAAGATGTCCTTCACACCATGAAACCCACCCTCACCCTCCTCACCGCCACTGTTGCTCGCGACGCTGGCCACGCAAGATCAACAAGCTGCTGCTGACGGGGCCTCATCGCCACCCACATGGGATGAAATTCGACACGTGGCACTGAACGGTGCCTTGAGGGCATTCTGGAATGTGGCGGGTAGCGACAACGCAACGAACGCTCGCGATACCTGGAGCAAGCTGCAGATACGGGGCGAAAAGCAATTCTCTACAACTAGCACTCCGCAATCATTTTCTGCGACTGGCAACGATCGCGAGGGCCCGCTTGCGTAATTCCTCCAAGATCCGCAGCTTTTCAGCCACCGGTCGCTTTGCCAACTGTGCCCGGTAAGACTGCTTACTCTTGATGATCTGGGCAATTTCAAAGGTCATGACTCAAGAAACTGTTGCTCAAATTTTCTCCAACTGCCAGCGAGTGCGTGCCGATCGAGAATATTCTGGAATCGCTCGGTAAACAACGTTCCCGACTCGATAAATTGCAACAGTCGCGCTTTGTCTTTTGGACGGCCCGTTTGGAGGGCGATAGCGGCAAGGTGTTCGGCGGTAAAAACTCTCGTTTTTATTTCCTCAACACCAACTTCCACGGCCTCGGTAAGCGCCTCCTCCACCAAAGGTCCTGTGGGCGGAAGAAATTGAACAGGCCAATCCGCGATGATCAGGTATTCGCCCTCAATTCGCGCCCCACGCTGGGTGAGATATTTAAACACAGGCTCAGGGCTGATTAGTAAACTCCCAGGCTGTGCCTGAAATGAGATAAAAATGTCCACGTCGAGCGTGGCAACAGGTTCGAGGTAAAACGTCGCCCCAACGGCACCCCCAATGGCGTAACGGTCAACAATGCCGTCCGACTCCATAGCGTTTATTTCTAGAAGTACCGTTTTTAAATTCATCTCAGCCCCCATCTTAGTCTGATCAGGCAGTCATTTCAATGCATGGGGGAGCTCCCCTCTGACACCGGCCAATTCCGCTATCCGCAAGGGTTGCACAAGCACCTCGGTCACTGCGTTGAACAGGCTCCATGCTGTTCGTGGCGGGCGAAGAGCAGGCAGCCAGTTTTCATGGGTGGAAAAACTGAATGCCAGGACATTGGGAGAAGAACCAGTCGAACGCGCCCGTGCGGGAAGTTGGCAATCCCTTGCCGAGATAAGCCAGCGCCAGGGTACGGAACCAAGTCGGAAACATGCCGCTGCCGTCCACCGGCGCGGCGAGCAGTGGGTGGCCATATTGGAAACGTGTGCCGCGGATCCAAGTGAAGCCACCATCATCATTTTGGTGGTGCCAGAGATGATCCTCGGCACGGGCGAGCGCCTTCTCGATCTCCACCCGCCGCAAGCTGCCGGGTGCCAGACGCGCCAGCGGGTCGATCGAGTCGATATCCTCGCACGCGCTGCTGCGCGGACCATGCACCCCCTGGCCAAACCCGTCATCCCTGCCGCCTTGGGTGCGCAGGATATGGGTGATGGCCGCCTCCGCGTGCGGCACAGGCACACGATCGTAAAAATACAGCAGCCAGAAGTGATACGCGCCCATCACGGCGCGCGAGAGACCATCACCCCGGCCCACCTCGTAGCTGCCCCAGAGGCCGCTTCTCGCATCGAGATGGTGATGCGTGAGCCAGTCGATCATCACCCGCACCGCTCCGGCGGCACGGTTCTCCTTTTGAAAATCCCGGGCATATTGCAGAAGCGTGCCGATGTTCAGCACCTCGTTACCGGCAAAGTCGGCCTTCGACCAATCACGCGCTTCCAGCCAGGTGGTGAGCCGCACCTCGTCGTAAAAAGGCTCCAGATGCCGCATTGGTCTGGCCGCCACGGCGCCGAGGCAGGTCAACGCGGTCACCACATGGCAGCTCAGATGCCGCCGCCCGCACCACTCAGGGTCGTCCCGATACCAGCCCTCACCAAAGATGCGCGGATCTCGGAAAAGGCCGTCGTCATCCTGATGAGACTGGAAATAAGCCACCCATTCCTCACGCTGCGTCCGGGTGAGCGCCTCGATGTCACGGTAAAGGCTGCGCGTCATCGCGGCATAGCTGGAGCTGTAAAGCGTGGGCTCCGGCATCTGCGCAGCGTAGCGATAGCGCCCATACGCGCCGTCTTTGCAGCGCATGGAATCGATGTAGCCCAGCGTGCGGGCACGCCGCTCGTGGATGAAGGCCGCGTCTGCCCCGCGCAGCAGGCCGTGGCAGGCGGCCGCACCAAAATTCGCACCAGCAAGGCGCAGCCAGTCCCGCCGGGTGGAGGCGTTCAATAAAGTTGAGTGATTCATGAGCATGTCCGGGAGAATTGATTGGGGATGACCGGGCGCTGGTCAGTTGGCCGGCTTTTTTTGCGCCGCAGCCCGCAGTTCGGGCTCGGTGAGCACCCGACGATGAA
>CAYFPW010000089.1:4367-6988 GCA_964345055.1 uncultured Steroidobacteraceae bacterium
GAGGCGGTCCGTGGTCTTCACGGCGGCGATGTGATGCCAACCGGAGGGCAATGAATGATCCCACGACACCTGGCGCCCCTGCCGGGCGGCCCAGATCCTGCCCGAAGGCAGCGTGGAGCAGAAGACCTGCCCTTCGTGCTCCGCCATGGTCCACGCGCGGCGATATTCGACATCTGGGGTGAGATCGAGCTGCCGCCAGAGCGACCATTTGCCCTCGCCGTCATAGGCATACACTTGGGCTAGTGGCAGCGTACCGCCAATGAAGCGCCCGTTGTGCACCATCATGCCCATGACCTCCCGTTCCTCGCCGAGACGACCGATGTCGGTCCAGCGGCCCACCTCTTCAAAGCGAAAGACGCGTCCGCTGGGCCATGTGGCGACATGCAGGCGGCCTTCGTAGCTGGTGAACGCGTAGGTTTGCGTGTTGTCGCCAACCTGGCCGCAGTCAGTCCATGTCTTGCCGTCAAACCGGAACACATTGCCGCAATCATAACTCCCAGCATAGAGGAAGCCCTCGTGGACGGTGAGCGAGACGACACGGCGCGGTCCGATCTCGCGCGATTTGTAATCCGGCCCTTGCGCATCGGGCAGCCGCGTCCACTGCTTGCCGCCATCGTAGCGGAAGAAGCCCGCCGGCTGATAAAACGACGACGCAAACAGCCGCCCCTGAAACACGACGAGACAGCCCACGGCTTCCGTGTCGGGTAGCTGTCCGCAATCCTCCCAGTGCGAGCCACCTGCGTAACGAAAGATGCGCCCGCCGAGATGCAGGTTCTCCGATTCCGGCAAATGCGAGCCCTTGACGCGATACTTGCCTGTGCCGGCAAACAAAGCGCCTTCATGCACAGCGAGGGCGGTGACGGTATTGGCGGCGTCGGGGGCACCACAGTCGGTCCATTGCTGGCCGCCGCCATAACGATACACGCGACCAGACTCCGTTGTCCCTGGTTCGCATGTGCCCGCGTAGAGCGCACCGTCATGCGCGGCCATGGAGAAGGCAAGCAACGCCTTGCCAGGCCGTCCGCAATCACGCCAAGTGCCCGGCTTGTCGTCATCAATGCCGAACTGCAAGTGCCGCCAGTTTGACTGGCTCATTGTCGCGCCGGGATTGCTCTTGAGCGTGAGATGAAAGCCGCGCCGCTTCCGCGCATCATATTGGCTCACCACATCGCCCGTCACGCGATCGGAAGCGTCGGCCTTGATCCAGACAGCGATTGAAAAATCGCTGGAGCCAAGGCGGGGCGCTTGGTCAGCAGGGATCATGAGGGGTTGATCCACCAGCGGCCATGCCTGGGTGGCTGGGCCGGCGGCGCGCAGATGATTCAACAGCGCGAGCAGCAACGCGGCGAGAAGTGTGGGGGTGTGTTTCATGGGAGGCGCGTTGAGGAAGGTACTTAATCCTCATGG
Source organism: uncultured Steroidobacteraceae bacterium (assembly GCA_964345055.1). Classification (GTDB taxonomy): domain Bacteria; phylum Pseudomonadota; class Gammaproteobacteria; order Steroidobacterales; family Steroidobacteraceae; genus FEN-1191. Next base: position 5,775 of record CAYFPW010000089.1, read on the forward strand.
ATTAACCCGTTGTGCGGCAGCCGTATGTGACAGATTGCGGCGAGGGTTTTGGTTTTGGGGACAGGGCAGGAGGGGGCTGTGAAGCCTGTGGCCACGATGGCATGAGAGCGCTTTGGCAGAGGACTGCACATGTGATGAAACTCACACGCTGAGGCCAGCGAGGGACTCCTGATTGCTGGTGCCGAATTTGCTGACTTCCAAGCCCATCTGGTGGAGCATCTGGACCCAGAGGTTGCAGAGCGGCGGAGGGCTCTTGGGGTCGTGGGCAAGGTGCTGGCCGTGCTTGAAGCGGCCGCCGGCGAGGAGGACAGGCAGGTTGGTGGCTTCGTGGCTGGAGGCGTTGCCCATGCCCAGGCTGGCCACGTAGTCCGTGCCCGGCACGCCGTCCTTCGATTCCTTCATCCGCCCGAGGAAGCGTCCCCATTCCAGCAGCAGGTCGCGCTCCAGGATGGCGAGCTGGGCGAGCTTGCCCTTGTCCTGGCCGTGGTGGCTGAGGTCGTGATGGGCATAGCTGGTGCCAGGCTTCGACGGCGTCTTGCTGGTGCCGACGTAATACAGCGTGACGATGCGCGTGAGATCAGTCTGCATGCCAAGACGGGCCACTTCGAGCATCAGGCCGAAGCGCGTCGTATCCTCCCCGGAACCCGGGTCTTTCATCACGGGCACATCAGGCTTGGGTTTGGGCTGCCTGGCGAAGTTCTCCGAACGGACCATGCGTTCTTCAAGTTCGCGCACACTGGTGAAGTATTGGTCGAGCTTGTCGCGGTCGCCTGCGCCGACGTTCCGCTGCAAGCGCTTGGCCTCCGCGGCCACACGGTCGAGGATGGAACGGCCCTCCTGCACGCGTGCGACCTCGTCGGCGACTTCCGCGGGCGTGCCGTCGATGAAAAGCTTGGCAAAGGCGCGGGCGGGGCTGGTTTCCGGGGGGATGGCCACGCCGCTGCGGGTGTAGCTGCAACTGTTGGCACCGCTCGTGGAAAAATTGAGGGACGGGTAGCGCGTTTCGCGGCCGATCTGTTCGGCGGCGAGCTGGTCGAGCGAGACAGTGTTCTTGAACGATGGCGATCCCGGATGCGGCGCACCGGTAAAGAAGGACTTGTCGGAGGAATGTCCGTCGCGCACCTCGGGATGATTGAGGCCGGAGATGATGGTGAAGTCGTTGCGGTGTGGCTGCAGGCCGTCCAGATAAGGCGTCGCCGTGTAGCCGATACCGG
>CAYFPW010000090.1:0-6982 GCA_964345055.1 uncultured Steroidobacteraceae bacterium
GCGGCGGCTGGCTGGCAAAGCTCGGCGTGATGGATTTCGCCGGCGGTACCGTTGTACATGTGAATGCGGGCGCAGCAGCCTTGGTGTGTGCGCTGGTGCTTGGACGTCGTCGCGGCTTTCCGCAAGTCTCGATGCCGCCGCACAGTCTGCCTATCACTGCGGCTGGTGCGGGCATGCTGTGGGTGGGCTGGTTCGGCTTCAACGCGGGCAGCGCACTGGCTGCCAACCAGTCGGCCGGCATGGCCATGCTGGTCACCCATATGGGCGCCGCTGCCGGTGCCTTGACGTGGATGTTGCTGGAGTGGAAGCACTACGGGAAGCCTTCGACCCTTGGCATTCTCACCGGCATGGTGGCCGGTCTGGGCACGATCACGCCGGCTTCCGGATTCGTCTCGCCGCTGGCTGGGATCTGCATTGGTGCCGTGGCCGGACTCATTTGTTACGGGGCCACACAGCTGGTCAAGCGTAAGTGGCATATCGACGACTCGCTCGATGTGTCGCCGGTGCATGGTGTGGGCGGTGTCATCGGTACGCTGATGACGGGCGTTTTTGCCGCACCCGCACTGGGCGGGACTGGGTTCGCCGTGGCCTCGCACAGCATGCTTGCGCAGATCGGAGTCCAGGCGCTTGCGGTGATCGTGGTCGGCGTGTGGTGTGCTCTGGTCACCTTCGTCCTGCTGCGGATTCTGGATGCCACGCTCGGCTTGCGAGTGCCTGAAGAGCACGAGGTCGAGGGACTGGACCTCGGTTCGCACGGCGAACGAGGTTACAGCCTGTAAACGCAGCGGCTGTCGCTGCGCTGCCGACGCCTAGGGTGACGGCTGCAGCGCGACGCGCCGGTAAGCGGTATGGAGCTGAAGCCTGCCGCCGTTCGGCTCCGTGAGCTGGACCGTCACCGTCAGCACTTCGCCGCTGCGATCGAGGCTGAAGCGCTGTTCACTGCGTGCGCGGTTTGTATAGCGCGAGTCCACGAGCAGCGTGCTGCCCGACCAAGAAGTGCGTAGCTGGGCTGTGCCGCTGACATCTATCCGCGTCACGGTCTCCTCCAGATTGAAGCGCCGCTCCGGGGGAGTGTCCCCCAGCATCCCGATTTCACTGCCAATCGCACGAATGTGCAGACGCGCCGGCGGACGATAGGTCCCGGCCAGACGATCCCGCAGCTCCTCCTGATTCTCTGGCGGAAGCTCCATCGACAGTCCCGGCACCTGGCCGTACGAGTCGCCGGTGGCCGAGGGGTCGGTACCGTCCCCATTCGTTCCGGTGCTGCCTGGGAACGCTCCCCAGGCGCTGCGTTGGCTGCGCCGCTTGGCCAGTAGCTCCTCAGCCATGTGTTTCAGCTTGGCCTCGAAGTCATCGCTTGCAGCGGGATCGAGCTGCCAATCGCCATACAGACGGGGATCGGGGCGGCTAGCCGCAGCGGCCGGCAGGGCTACGCCAAGCATGAGAGGGATCAGCAGCCAGAGCTGCCAGGAGGATAGTGTTCTGCGCATCGGAAGTATTCGACCGTAACCGGTGTCCGGAGTTGCAGTGGCATCGGAACCTAAGCGGGCCGGAACAAAGTGTCAATCGCTCTGGTGCCCCGGGTAAACTCTACGCCATGTACTCCTTTCTGCTCTACCTGATCGCAGGCTGGTCCGGATGTTTCGTCATGGCTGTCGAGCTGCTCGGCGGGCGCCTGTTGGCTCCCTATTTCGGCAGCAGCATCTACGTCTGGGGGGCCATCATCACCGTCTTCATGCTGGCGCTCTCGCTTGGATACCTGCTCGGCGGACGCTATTCGCTGCGGCTGCCCAGCCTAAGGCGGCTGGCGGTGATCCTGGGCGCTGCTGCGGTGACTATGTTGCCCGTGCTGATCGCGGCTGAGTCGCTGCTCGACGCGCTTTCTGCGCGCCTGCCCGATCCGCGGCTCGGGTCACTGGTCTCGGCATTGATGCTGTTCCTCGTGCCGACGGTGATTTCCGGCATGGTTTCTCCTTACGCCGTACGCCTTCTTGTCTCTGACCGCCTTCGTTCCGGAGACAGCGCCGGCAAGCTCTATTTTGTTTCCACCTTCGGGAGTGCGGCAGGAACGTTGCTGACCTCGTTCTATCTGGTGTTGTACTTCGAAGTGAATCAGATTCTCTGGATGATGCTGACGGTGTCGCTGCTAGTTAGCGCTGCAGCCCTGCTGTTTCCAACAAGGAGCCAAGAGTCATGAGCTGGCTGCGCGGTGAGTCGCGTCTCAGGCTGGGCCTGATGTGTGTGGCGTTGGTCTGCATGGCACCACTGGCGCAGGCTCAGCAGTTGAAGTTGGTGCACTCGGAGCGCTCTCTGTACCGACAGGTTCTGGTCTATGAGCAGGGCGGCCTGCGCTACCTCTGCTTCACCAGGGACTGCGCCATCGGACGGCAGTCTGTCATCGACCTCGAACACCCTGAGAAGCTGCAGTTCGACTACACCCACATGATGATGTCGGCGTTGTTCGCCGTGCCGGCGCCCAAGAGCGTGCTCATCGTGGGGCTGGGCGGCGGCACGCTGCCGCGTACACTCGCTGGCGTTCTGCCCGCGGCCCATATCGATACCGTGGAGATCGATCCGGCGGTGACGCGTGTGGCGCGAACTTACTTCAGTTATGTGCCCAGTCCTAATACCTCGACTTTCGAGGAAGACGGACGTGCATACGTGAAGCGTATGATTCGTGCTCGCAAGACCTATGACCTGGTGATGCTCGACGCCTACGACCATGAATACATTCCCGAGCATCTGCTGACCCGGGAATTTCTCCAGGAAGTTAAGTCGTTGCTCAATCCTGGAGGAATCGTCGCTGCCAACACTTTCTCCTCCAGCAAGCTCTATGACAGTGAATCGGTCACCTATCGGTCGGTGTTCGGCGAGTTCTATAACCTCAAGTCCGGAAATCGCGTGATCATCGCCAGCAACGGTCCACTGCCGCCGTTGACAACCCTCCGTCGCAACAGCGCGGATTTCGCCGCCCGGTTTGCCAATCTCGGATTTGACGTTGAAGACATACTCGACCGATTTTCTTTGCAGCCCGATTGGAATTCCGGTGCACGCATCCTGACCGATCAGTATTCGCCGGCGAATCTGTTGAACAGTACCCGCTGAAACGACTGACGTACCCGGCCCGCGTTGCCGTGGCCAGTACCTGGAGTGGCATTGCACAGCTTGGCTCTCGCATCAGATGGAAATCAGGCCGCGAGCAGCGCTCTGCTGGTGCGTCCGGTCTCCTTCGGTTTCAATGCGCATACCGCCGCATCCAATGTGTTTCAGTCAGCCGTTGCACTCGATGCGCGGAGTGTGGCCGTACAGGCCCAAGTGGAATTCGATCAGCTGAGCGAGGCCTTGCGGGCCGCCGGCGTCCGCTGCTGTGTGGTTGAGGACACGCCACAGCCAGCGCGTCCGGATGCGGTTTTCCCGAACAACTGGTGCAGCTGGCATGCCGACGGTACGCTGGTGCTTTATCCGCTGCTGGCGGAAAGCCGTCGCCCGGAGCGTCGCGAAGCCATCATCGATGCGGTCGTGGCGCGCACGGGCTTCCGTATTCGCCGCCGCATCGATCTCACCACACGTGAACTGTCCGGCCAATACCTGGAGGGTACCGGCAGCCTGGTTCTGGATCACCTCAGGCGCATTGCCTATGCCTGTCGTTCGCCGCGTACCGACGAGGCTCTGTTCCGCGAGTGGTGCGCACTGATGGGCTATGAGCCCGTGTTCTTCGATGCCCGCGATGCCAGTGGACGTGCCTACTACCACACCAACGTGATGCTCTGGATCGGGACGCGATGTGCCATGGTCTGTCTGGAAGCCATCGACCCGGCCCAGCGGGAGTGGGTGCGCCGGCATCTGTCGGCCAATCGCGAACTGCTGACGATCGACCGTCATTTGGCGGCCGCCTTTGCGGGCAATATGCTCGAACTCCGCGGCTGCGATGCCACTGGCGCGTCGTGGCCGCTGCTGCTGATGTCCTCTGCGGCGTCGGCCGCGCTCCCGCGCACCTTGATTGAACGACTGCATGCGTTCTATGAGCGGCAATGCGTGGTCGCGGTGCCGACGATAGAGCGGGTCGGCGGTGGCAGCGTGCGCTGCATGGTTGCGGAAATACCCGACACCGTGGCGCCATGACTGAACACAGGCCAGCCGGTATGCTGCCGCAGCAGATTTTCGAACAGCTTTCGGACGGCAAGCTGCATCCGGGTTCGGAGCTCGCGGCAGCGCTGGGCGTATCGCGCACGGCCGTATGGAAGTCGATCGGTGCGCTGCGTGCGCTGGGTATGGCGATCGAGAGCGTGCCGCGGCAGGGGTATCATGTATTGCATCCCTTCACGCCGCTGTCTGCCGCTCGCATCGATGCGCGATTCGATACGCACACCCGGGCCACCCTATGCGATGGTGCAGTGCTGTGGTCCACCACGTCGACCAATGCGTTGCTCCTGGCGCGGCCTGCGCCGTCGCCAGGGCGCTTTGAGTACCGTATTGCCGAGCATCAGAGCGCCGGGCGCGGACGTCGTGGCCGAAGCTGGCTGGCAGCACCTGGTGGTGCGCTCTGCCTGTCGGTGAGCTGGAGTTACGCGACACTACCGGCCGATGTTGGCGCGTTGAGTCTGGCGATCGGGGTCGGCATCTGGCGCGTGTTACGCCGCTTCGGTCTGATCACGCCGATGCTCAAATGGCCCAACGATGTTTTTCTCGGCGCCCGCAAACTCTGTGGCGTATTGCTCGAGCTGCGCGCTGAGGTGGCCGGTCCGGCACTGGTGGTCGTGGGCATCGGCCTGAACTGCCAGCTCGATGACCGCTCCCGCCGTCAGGTGGGTGACACCGGCACAGAGCCCGCCGATCTGTTAGACGCTGGCGCAACTCAGGTGAATCGCAACCAGTGGGCAGCAGCGCTCATTGCCGAGACGGTAGCGACCCTGCAGGCTTTTGGTGAGAGTGGGTTTGCCGGTTTTCTCGATGACTGGCGCGCAGCCGATGCGCTCGCCGGCAAGCCCGTGAGCGTTCGCGGTCCGCAGGGCGAGATACAAGGCATCGCCGCTGGGATCGATGCCGACGGCGCACTACGGGTGCAAACTGCAGCCGGGATGCAGCGGTTTACATCGGGCGATGTCTCGGTGAGGACACAGTCATGAAAGCATTGCTGATCGATGCAGGGAACTCCCGCCTCAAGTGGGCCGCGCTGCGCAATGACACCCTTGGCGCGGTTCACTCGCTGGCCTGGGATGCCCGTAGTCTGCCCCGGGTGGCCAAACGCATCACTGCCGGTGCCCGGGGCGCGAAGCGGGTGCTGGTGAGCTGCGTGGCCGGATCGTCGGTCAAAAAGGCACTGCGCGATGCTCTGCGCACCGCCGGCCTGCCTGCGCCGCAGTTCGTGGCCAGCCTTCGGCGACAGGGCCGCGTGATCAACGCCTACCACTCGCCCGGGCAGCTTGGGGTTGATCGATGGCTCCTGCTGATTGCCGCGGAGAATATCTACCCGCAGGAAAACGTTTGCATCGTATCGGCGGGGACCGCGCTCACCGTTGATCTGCTCGACCGCCGGGGGAAACATCGGGGCGGCATCATCATCCCCGGCCCGGCCCTGATGGTCGACTCGCTCCTGTCGGCAACGGCCGAAATCCGCCGGCACGCAGCGCGTCTGCCCGAATCGCCACGCAGACGGACAGTGCCGCGGTTCTTTGCGCGCGACACGCGGAGCGCGATCCAGGCCGGCAGTCGTTACGCTGCAGCGGTGTTTGCCGCTGACGGACTGAAGCATGCGCGCGATACGGTTGGCCTGCCGCTGCGAGTGGTGCTGACCGGCGGTGGGGCAGGCGATTTGGAGCGAATCCTGCCAAAACGCGTAGCCGGCCTGAAGGTGCGGCGCATCGATCATCTGGTGCTGCGCGGCCTGGCGGTGCTCGCACGTCATCAATCCGGCTAGAATCATTTCATGCGCATCGTCGTCCTCATTCTGTTGCTGGCCAATATCGGCTTCTTTGGATGGAGCCACCTTCAGGGTGCACGGCCACAAGTCGTTGCGCCGCAGCCGCAGATTCCATCCTTGCAGCTAGCGACCGCGCGGCAGGCACCGACGACGCAATGTCACAGCATCGGCCCGTTTGCCGAAGACACGCAGGTACAGTCTGTCGCTGCTGCGCTCACAGCCCGCGGTATCGGCTCGCTGGCGCGGACACTCGAGCGGCAGGTGCCCAATGGTCAATGGGTCTACATCGAGGGCTTCAACAGCGCGACCGATCGCCAGCGTGCCCTGCAGAAGCTCAAGCACGCCGGTCTGAAGGATGTCGCGGAAATGAGCGAACCCCAGTACAGCGGACGTATTTCAGCCGGGATATTCTTTGATCCGAAGGGTGCACAGAGTCGCGCGGTCCGAGTGCGTGACGCCGGATTCCAACCGGTGATCGAAGATCGGCTGCGTACCGTGAGTGAGCGCTGGCTCGATGTGGAGCTGAATGTCGGCATCGAACCCATGTCGCCTGCGGAGCTGGGCGTCGCCGGATCCACCGCCGCGACGATCACCTGGAGCGATTGCGCACCGCAGGCCAGCGGCGGCTGATAAAATACATGCCATCTGCCGGCATAGCTCAGTGGTAGAGCAGCGGTTTTGTAAACCGTTGGTCGGGAGTTCAAATCTCTCTGCCGGCACCATCAATCAAAGACTTTGCTTCGCCACCGAAGCCTGCCAAACCCCGTTTTAGCCGCCCATTTTGGACAAGATTTGGACAGGGTTTGGACGCTGTCGTCTAGGCGAATAGTAGTCGTATGCTGGTCGCCCTGCACGAAGTGTTTGAGTGCAGGCAAAGGGGGGCAAACCTCAGCCCCCACGGTACCCCCATCCCCCAATATCAGTTTGGGACTCCTACGGCACGGCTTTGCACTTGAATGCACTCAAGCGGTACGCGTTTTCCTAATTTTCTCGACGGTAGTCGACGCTACACACGCTGTTTGAAACTTCGCAACAACTTCATTGTTTTACTTTTGGCATCGT
>CAYFPW010000091.1:0-6892 GCA_964345055.1 uncultured Steroidobacteraceae bacterium
CACCATGACAGAGCGATGACGCAATGAAAATGCTCAGATCTTTGCTGCAGCGGGTACTGCAACAGCCAGGACTTAATTTCGTACTCACTAATTGGTTACCGCGGCGGCGCTTGACGTTGCTGATGAGTCGTATCAGCCGCATCGAGCAGCCGTTTATTCGAAACCTGAGTATCGCTGCATGGCGCACATTTTCCGACGTGGATCTGACGGATGCACGGAAAACAACTTTCTCAAGCCTGCACGACTGCTTTATAAGGGAATTGCGCGACGGGGCGCGTGCCATTGACATGCGCCCGCAGATCGTTGCGAGCCCCTGCGATGCGATCGTTGGCCAGTGTGGTGCTCTACAGTCGGGACAGGCCCTACAGGCCAAAGGACGGACCTATCCGCTGTCAGAGCTCCTTGGGGATGAGGCGCTGGGCGCAGAATTTTCTGGTGGCAACTACGCCACCCTTCGCCTGACAGCTGGGATGTATCACCGCTTTCACGCCCCCCACGATTGCACGGTCACGCAGGCGAGCTACATCGGTGGAGACGCTTGGAATGTCAATCCACCGGCCTTGAGCCGTGTCGATTACTTGTACTGCCGCAATGAACGCGCGGTCGTGAGACTTAGACTCCGATGCGGTACAACCATGCTGTTAGTGCCGGTCGCGGCAATTCTGGTTGCTAGCATCCGCCTCCATGCCATCCCGGACGTGCTCAATCTGCGTCACCGCGGGCACCGGAAGTTCGACTGTGACAGCGACTACATTAAGGGTCAAGAAATGGGATGGTTTGAGCATGGCTCAACAATCATTGCAATCACGCCATTGACGATAACGCTAGCGCCTGGAATCAGCCCTGGTCATCGAATCCGGATGGGTGAGGCGTTATTCGGTTTTGCCGACAGTCGATAGTCAACCGGGGCACTGCCTAGAAGGGAGATTTACTAAGCAGTGCCCCAAGTGGTTGTGGACGATCTTGGGGGGGCTCGCCCACGAACACCCTAACCTTAACGTGCGATTACTACAGACGTCTTACAGCGCTGAATTAGCGATTAAATCGTCGCCAGAGGAGCCAGGTCACTAGCGCAGTGCAGGCTGCGAGCAGCGAAACAACCACTGAGAATCCGTGGTGGCTGGTCGCAAAGGGTATCCCGCCGACGTTCATTCCCAGCAGTCCGGCAACCATATTGACCGGCAGTGCCAAGACTGTCACAAGTGTCAGGACGAACAGCGTCCGATTGGTTTGCTCAGTGACCAGAGCCGAAAGCTCTTCCTGCAGCAATTTAACACGCTCGGCCAGTGCCGACGAATCGCCTATAGCCGTCGCGAATTCTTCAGCCGCTTGTCGTAAATCCTGAGCGTCCTCATCCCGTAGCCAGGCGGGTGGCCGGCTCAACAGACGGAACAACGAGGCGGGCTCAGGCGCCAGAAGTCGTTGTAAACGCACCAACAAACGACGCAGTTCACCTAGGTCGCGGCGACTGGCTGACACGCGGTCCATCAACAGATGGTCCTCAATCGCGTCCACCTTCCCTGTGGACTCACGCAAGATATCGGCTAACACTCCCGCCTGCTCACGCAGCAATTGTGCCAGCAACTCGGCGGAGGACTGAAATGTCGTACCACTCCTGACCCGAGCACGCAATCGATCCACTGAGCGCAGAGGACGCAATCGGGCACTGACCAACATGCGTGGACCGACATAGAGCGTTACGCTGGATATGCTCGACGAATCAGGCTGCGAGTTGAATTGCAAGTCGAGCAGTGTTGCCAGTAAGCCGTTGTCCTGCTGTTCAAGTCGTGTAGAAACAACATTCTCGCGCAGCGATTCGTAGAACGCGTCAGGCAGCTCCGTGTGCGATCGTAGCCAGCGCAACGAGGCCGAGTTTGAAAGAGAAAAATGTAGCCAGAGAAAGGAATTGTTCTCAGGAGGATTGATCAACCACTGCGAGGCGTGCTCAGCGTCAATCTCTCGAGGAGCAACCTCGGGTGATAACCAATAGATCCACACGACGCCGTCACGATTAGAGCCGTAAGCCGTCTCCGCCGTGTCCGGTCGCTGCGTGGTCGTAAACGTTCCAGCGGATGCACTTGCCACGGTGATTTTTGACGGAGATGAAGCGCGCAACCTTAGCTACAAATTGTTGCAGTTTTACGAAATAGCGGAATCTCCAAATTGCCATTGTGTCATCATCGGAGTGTCATCCTGCCTCGATACCGTGCGTCGCAAGCCCGTGTTCGGCGCTGCAGGCGGAATAATGAGTCCGAATTTACTCAGCCCCTCCATCAGAGTGCGCACACTCTTCCTTTCGGACGTTCATCTGGGCACCCTGGAATGCCAGGCTGACCGCCTGCTTCGGCTCCTCCGATCATTCCATGCCGAACGAATATTTCTTGTTGGCGACATCATCGACTTTTGGAGCCTGCGTAATTCGGTCCATTGGCCGCCATCGCATTCGGCTGTTTTGAAAGAACTGATTGAGCGGGCACGGGCAGGCACCCGCGTCATCTTCATACCGGGGAATCACGATGAGCTGTGCCGTGACTTCTGCGGACAGCCTTTTCAGGGCATCGAGATCGAACGCGAATTCACTCACCAGCTAGCCGATGGCCGGCGCCTGCTGGTGCTGCACGGCGATGAGTTCGACGCCGCCGTCCAATGCGGGCCGATGCAGAATTTCCTTGGCAGTTGGCTGTACGACCTCCTGCTGCGCTGGGGTTACCGCCTGAATGGCCTCCGTCGGGCGTTCGGACTTCCCCACTGGTCGCTAGTGACATGGCTTAAAAATCGGGTCAGTAACGTGCGGGAACATGTCGAGCGCTTCGAGCGTGCTGCCGTGGAAGGAGCGCGTCGGCGTGGCTTTGAGGGGGTGGTCTGCGGTCACATCCACCGACCGGCGATGGAACAGCGGGACGGCCTGCTGTACTGCAACGTTGGTGACTGGGTGGAGCACTGTACAGCGATTACTGAAGGTCTCAACGGTGAGCTACGGCTCTGGACCGAGCAGGAGAGCCAAGCCGCCGCCAATCCGGAAACGGCGCCTCTGAAACGGGCAGCCTGATCCGTCGATGTCATATTGCTGCATAAAACCACCGTGAAGATACCCGGCATGGAAGCACAGGTCAGACAATCCCGCCTTGCGACTCTTGTCGCACGCATGGATCGCACGGAACTCAATCTATGCCGCCAGTTCAACGCTCTCGTGAGTCGAACGGGGGCACGAATAGTGTTCCAAATCGCCAGCCGACTCGGCGACGGCATTGTCTGGTACGTTTTGATCGCGATTCTCGCCCTTACGGGTAGACACGGCGCGTGGGTTGCACTGCAGATGACAGTGAGCGGTCTGACGGGCCTATTGCTCTATCGTGATCTGAAGCGCCGGTTCGTACGAGAGCGTCCGTTTATTACGGACCCGCTGATTAAGCGTGCTGGCGTTCCACTGGATCGGTTTAGCTTTCCCTCTGGACACACGCTGCATGCTGTCTGCTTCACAACGATCGCCGCGACTGGATTCCCGGTCCTTTTGCCGTTCCTTCTGCCATTAGCGCTGGCGATCGCACTGTCACGCATCGTACTTGGTCTGCATTACCCGTCGGATGTTCTGGTTGGTGCTCTTTTGGGCGCGGGTATTGCGACAGCCGCACTTTCTCTGATGCCCTTTTGATCCAGACGCGGGAGCGCGTCACCGCACTGGACAGGCATCTGACGGATTGTTAGTCCACTCCTTAGCTCCAGAATGCACAGGGCATCGACATGGAACCATTCAGGAAGATGCTTGGGTTAGGGCAAGTCAGGACGCCAACTGACTGTGAGAAGCCTCCCCTCAAAGTGGCGTTTCTCCACGGCCGTTAGCGATACCCCTGTCCGTTAATCCTGGCCGGTCTGGCACGCATGAAAATCACAAACTGGCTCGAGTCGCACCGAAGACTGGCTATGACTTGCGTGCTGATGGGTGCTGCGCTACTACGCATGCAGCATCTCGCACAACCGTATATCGATAGCTATGCCTGGCGTGAGTCAGACACTGCATCCATTGCTACTGCATTCGCGAACGGTGCGTGGAATATTTTTCTGCCCCAAGTCAGATGGGGTGGCCCCGGGCCGAACCACATCGGTGCTGAATTCCAGACCGTCAGCTACATTGCCGCCCTCGGATACCGGTTGGTCGGGGCCGCCCCTTGGGTCGGGCGATTGGTCTCAGTCGCATTCGGGCTCTGGGGCATTTTTGCGCTTTACAAGCTGGTGCGTCGTGTATGGGGGACGTCGAGCGGCATAGCTGCCGCAGCAGTGATGGCTGTACTGCCCGGATCGGTTTTCATTGAACGCTCGTTCCTATCGGATGGGGCGATGACTGCGTTGATGACCACCAGCCTATGGCTACTTGTAGAGTTTCGCCAAACGGGCAGCGTCCTTGCCTTAACGGCAGCCACAGTGACTGGAATGCTCGGCTGTCTGACAAAGCTCCCGGGCGCCGTGCTCGTATTGCCTGCGATCTATGTCGTAACCACGATACCGAAGCTTCAATTAGGCGAACGACGCACCATCATTCAACTATCAACGGCAGCATTCGGCGTTATCTTGCCGGTGCTCGCATATTACCTGTGGGCAAGGCATGTTGCGCTCAGCGCACCCCCTTACCACTTCACCGGAGAAGGGAAATTCGTTTGGAGCAGCGGCCTGTTTGAGTGGATACGCAACGACTATTACTTGCCGAAATTCTGGCAGATCGTATCGCAGGAGCACTGGGGCCCGCTTTTCATCAGCTTCGCCCTGATCGGCGCTCTGGTGCGACCCGGGTCAGATCAGTTCGTTACCGTGCCCTGGCTGTTTCATGCCTGGCTGGCAGCCCTTTTGATCCGATACCTTCTCGAAGCGCAGCACCTCGTGACGGACCCTTACAACATCCACCTCTTCAATCCGGTAATCGCTGCATTTTCCGGCCAGGCACTGGTCCGCCTTGCGACCGGCGTCGCCCAGCCCAGATACCAATCCGCCAGAGCTACGCTGGCGTCTATCCTATTGGCGACGGCGGCAGTCGCCGGACATTTTCAGGTTCGCGCTCTCTACTCTGACGCCTACCGGGATCACTATGTGCTGGCACGCTTGGTGGCAACCCTATCCCGCCCAGAAGAACTTGTCATTTCGATGGGCCTTGAGCCAGTTTTGCTCTACCACAGTGAACGCAACGGCTGGGTATTCCCGCCCGAGGAGATCGGCACGATGTCCCTCGGCAGCCAGCAGCCCACTCGGGACTACGGCAGCCACGACGTAGCCATCCTTCACGCACTCAAAGCACGCGGGGCTCAGTGGCTGGCCATTCCCTCGTGGAACAGCTACGCGGGAGCCTCTGCCGAACAAAGCCTTCGCAGCGATTATCCCTCACTGTATGCAGGCCTCCTGGCGGAGTTCGAAGTGGTACGCGAGATACCGGAAGGACTCATCTTACGCGCCAAGCCAGTCGATCCGACTTAAGCTCTACTGTCCCCAGTATCTTCAGGCTGGCGTTCTTAGCCTTGAGAATCTTTGACCGACGGGCATCGGATATGTGCATGCCGCTGTACGACATCACGAATCTTGATACTGGGCGCCGCTGCTCCATGCAAGATCCTGGTGGACTGCTCTAAGCTGAACCGTTTCCGCATAGAGGAGCGTTGGGCTAAAGGTCTCGCTCGCAGGTCAGGGCTTGGATTCGCGGGCCAAAAGGGATTGTATAAATAACTTGCTCAGTTTTCAGCCCCACTTTTTTTGGTTAGGTTGGGGATTCGAACTGTCACTTGCCGCGGCGGTCGGCTTACGACCCATTGCGGTAGTTCGCCCGTAAGATGCCACGGTCGGCTTTGCCGCGAAAGCAGTCTTTTACTTTGTGGCGCGGTTGCCTGAAAATGCAGTTAGCAGACCAAGTCCAATAAAGACACTTCCAGTTATATAACGACCAAGTGTTGCACCTCGTGCAATGCGCGCTAGAGCCGGTGCAACGGTGGCGGCAGCAAGCACATACGCTGTATCTGTGCACATTGCAATGAGAACAAAAGCGGTACCCAACCCAACACTTTGAGACATTGTCGAGGCCGATGTCTCAAGGAATTGAGGCAGAAACGCCGCGAAGAAAATTGCAGTTTTTGGGTTCAGTAAGGCGACCCAAAATCCTTCCTTAAAAATTTTCACAATTTGCGTTTTTGGCACATCTTTTGGGGTGCACCCCGCCGGTTTATTGCGCAGTGCACTCAACCCAAGATATATCAAGTAACAAGCGCCTGCCATCTTTACTACCAAGAATGCGGTGGATGAAATTGCGAATATGGCGGCCAACCCGATTGAAGCGCCAACTGCGTTGCCAAAATTGCCAAGGGCAACGCCACCGACTGATGCCAAACCGGCACCTCGCCCTTGGCTAATCGTCCGCGTCACGATAAACAGTACTCCGGGGCCTGGGGTGGCCGCCAAAACGAAACTGGCTGCTAGGAAAGCCAAAAGCGTTGTGCTGTTTGCGAGTGTTTCAATCATTTAGTCATCGTACACGACCGTCCGCTTACAGCCCTACTGAGACATTCAATGCTTGCTTGGGAAGTTCCGCCCCAGGCCGTCACATGTCGTTTGCATTTCTGAGGATCCAGCCCAGCAAAAATTCGAATCCCCACCGCTGCCAGCCCGCATGGATACTGGCTTCCCGCAAAGGCTCCTGACTTTTTCGGGAAAGTACGGCAACGAGAGAGTTTCGAAATCGGCGTAAGTTGTTGTTCTTGTTGAGTTTGTCGAAATCGCTCAGTCAGGAGCTCCTGAGCAGAACAGCGTCTCAATCTGCATCGTGACCCAGCGCAAGGCCACTTTCTTCAATCTCTGGTCAGGAGCTGATGGACAAAAGTCCAACCAGATCAAGAGCTTGCAGATGGGGATAGAAGAATTG